>JAGCNA010000285.1 GCA_017646185.1 Clostridia bacterium | reverse complement strand
TATTCGGTAATATCCTTTCCGGAAGCAGGGGAAAATACCTTGCGGCAAACCTGCAAGGCGTCTTCACCGGATATTCGTATAAGTGCAACTCCCCCTTTTCCTCTGGGGGTGGATATTGCCGCTACGGTGCTCATTTAAATAAATCTCCCTCGGTTTTAAAACCTTCAAAATCTCTTTGTCTCAACGCTTCGTATACCGCAATGGCGGCGGCGTTTGAAAGGTTAAGACTGCGTATCTCGTCCAGCATGGGAATTCTCACACAGCTTTCTCTGTGCTGTATAAGAAGCTTTTCCGGTAAACCCTTTGTTTCCTTGCCGAAGATAAGGTATACCTTGCCTTCTTTATAAGAAACGTCGGTATACTTCTTTTCCGCTTTTGTGGTGAAAAAGAAATATTCACCCTCGTTTGCTTTAAAAAATTCGTCTATGTTTTTATAATATCTTACGTCAAGATACTTCCAGTAATCCAGCCCCGCCCGCTTCAAGGTGCGGTCGCTTATCTCAAATCCAAAGGGCTCGATCAGGTGAAGAGTAGCTCCCGTTGCCGCGCAGGTACGGGAAATGTTGCCGGTGTTCTGGGGTATCTCCGGCTCCAAAAGCACAATATTTATGTCGTTCAACGGTAAAACCTCTTTTCTATCCTACGTAGTATATAACATTTTTATTAAATATGCAATTATTTTTACAAAAAGGTATGTATTTTTCTGTTTTTTTGATGTATAATAAGCTGATTAAGAATGTAATTGGAGGATTTTACCCATATGTCTTTTCTTTCATCCCTCTTTCCGTCCTACAGCCAGCGCCAGATAAAGAAAATAAGCGTTATCGCAGATAAAATAGATGCTCTTGCAGACAGATATTCCGCAATGAGCGATGCAGAGCTTAAATCTCAGACAGACGTTTTCCGCACCCGTCTTGCAAATGGTGAAACTACGGATGACATTTTGCCGGAAGCTTTTGCGGTAGTGCGTGAAGTGGCAGACCGTGTTCTGGGCAAGCGTCCCTTCCGTGTACAGATACTTGCGGGTATCGTTTTGCATCAGGGCAGAATTGCGGAAATGAAAACGGGTGAAGGTAAGACCCTTATGGCAACCCTCCCCGCATACCTTAACGCTCTTGAGGGAAAGGGCGTTCACGTTGTTACCGTAAACGATTACCTTGCAAAGCGTGACAGCGAATGGAACGGAAATATTTTCCGTTTTCTCGGTCTCACGGTGGGACTTATAGTAAACGGACTCACCCCCGCACAGCGTAAGGAAGCCTATGCCTGCGATATTACCTACGGCACCAACAACGAGCTGGGCTTTGATTACCTTCGTGATAATATGGTGGTATACAAGAGAAATCAGGTTCAAAGAGGCCATAATTTCGCTATCGTGGACGAGGTTGACTCCATACTTATCGACGAAGCCCGTACTCCTCTCATTATTTCCGGTGCAGGTGAAAAAAGCTCGGATATGTACGAAAAAGCAGACAGATTCGTACGCCGTCTCAAATGCCTGCGTATAAAGGAAAACGATTCCAAAAAATCCGACGAGGACTTGGAAGAGGATTATATCGTTGATGAAAAGGCACGCAACGCGGTGCTTACGGGTAACGGTATCAAAAAAGCGGAAGAGCATTTCGGTATAACCAATTTCGGTGATTACGAAAATACAGACCTTGTTCACTATATAAACAACGCTATCCGCGCTCACGGCGTTATGCAGTGCGACGTGGATTATATAGTACGTGACGGGGAAGTGCTTATTATAGACTCCTTTACGGGACGTATTATGCCCGGCAGACGTTATTCCAACGGCTTGCATCAGGCAATAGAAGCCAAGGAAGGCGTAACCGTTGAAAAGGAGAATATGACTCAGGCAACCATCACCTTCCAGAACTACTTCAGAATGTATAACAAGCTTTCCGGTATGACGGGTACCGCCATTACCGAGGAAGAAGAATTCAGAGGAATATACAGCCTTGACGTTGTGGAGATACCTACCAACCGTCCTATGATACGTAAGGACCACAACGACGTAATGTATACCACCTTAAACGGAAAATACCGTGCAATTATTCAGCAGGTGCTGGAGTGCAACAAAAAGGGACAGCCTGTCCTTGTGGGCACGGCATCCATTGAAAAGAGCGAATTTTTATCAAAGGTTCTTGCCAAAAACGGTATAAAGCACAACGTGCTCAATGCCAAAAACCACGAAAAAGAAGCAGAAATTATCGCTCAGGCAGGTAAGTTCGGCGCCGTTACCATTGCCACCAATATGGCGGGCAGAGGTACGGATATTATGCTTGGCGGTAACTCCGAATATCTTGCAAAGGCGCAGATGCGTACGGAAGGATTTACCGAAGAGCAGATCTTCGAATCCACCGAATTCGGCGCTACGGAAGACGAAGGCATCATTGCCGCCCGCGCACGCTTTAAGGAAATAGAAGCGGAAAAGCGTGTTGTTACCGACGAAGAAAAGAAGCGTGTCCTTGAAGCGGGAGGCTTGTTTATTCTTGGTACCGAGCGTCACGAAAGCCGCCGTATAGATAACCAGCTCCGCGGCCGTTCCGGCAGACAGGGCGACCCCGGTGAAAGCCGTTTTTACCTTTCCATGCAGGACGATCTTATGCGTCTGTTCGGCGGGGACAGAATTCAGGCGATTGCCGCAAATATTCCCGATGACCAGCCTATTGACCTTAAGCTTCTCTCCAACAGCGTAGAAACAGCCCAAAAGCGTCTTGAGGGCAATAACTACGAGCGCCGTAAAAACGTGCTTCAGTACGATGACGTTATGAACCGCCAGCGTGAGCTTATTTACAAGCAGCGTAACGACGTGCTTGAAAACAAGGACCTTAAAAACACTATCTGGAAGATGGTGGAGGATTACGTTTACGGCGGTGTGGACCAATTCACTTCTGCTGACGATGCAAATGAATGGAATTTCGAAGGCTTGCGTGCTCACTTTATGGGTGTGCTTTGCGGCGAAGATGACTTCCGCTACACCGATGAAGAGCTGAAAAAGCTTAATAAAGACGATATTTCCGAGCTTTTAATAAACCGTGCGGAAAAGAGATACGAAATGCAGGAGGAGATATTTACTCCCGAAGTGTTCCGTGAAATAGAGCGCAGAGAGCTTCTCTTGCGTGTTGACAAAAACTGGGTAGTGCATATAGACGCTATGGATGATCTCGTTTCCAGCGTCGGACTTAACGCATACGCCCAGAGAGACCCCGTTACCCAGTACAAGCTTCAGGGAAGCGATATGTTTGAAGAAATGATCGCCACCATCCGTGAAGAGACCGTAAGAGGCGTGCTTACCGTTGCACCCAGACGGGTTGTGGAACGCAAGCAGGTGCTTGTGGACGGTACAGCAGGGCTTAAGGGAGATAAGACGGTAAACCGTACCGTTAAAAAGGCTCCCGAAAAGGCGGGCCCCAACGATCCCTGCCCCTGCGGAAGCGGTAAAAAATACAAAAAGTGCTGCGGTTCTCCCGCCGGCGCTTCAAAGGGTGAATAACCATGGGATTCGGCATAATTCTGGTGGGAATAGCCCTGCTTATAGGAGTTGAGGCGGGCTTCGGAGTTGTGGGATATCTGCTCATTTTTGCAGGATGCAGAAAATTATCCCGCATACACGATGATTTTAACGTGTGCGCCTGCCTTGCTTTGCTCAACCTGCCGTATTCTCTGGTTTCCGGTCTTACCCTTTTCAATGTACTGCCCCAGGGAAATCTTGCCGTAAACTGTCTTAACGTAATGCATTTTGTGTTTTCTGCGGCAATGATATGGTATTTCTGTATCCGTATAAGAGCTATCGCCATTTCGGGGGATGACGAAAAATTGGCGTCCTCCGCCTTGCGCAACGCTCTTATGTCGGCTATGTATTATCTGTGGACCTTTTTGGTGCTTGTATTACCCTTTATGCGAAATACGGTTATGGTAGGTATACTTGCTCTGTTCAAATACCTGCTTATTGCCTGCGGAATACTTTTCCTGCTTTCCTGCGGTGCAAAAATAACCACCCCGTCTCAAATAGCAAAGGAGAACAGAGAAAATTCAAAGGAGTAACCCAATGGCAAAAAACAAGTCTTTACCGTTTTTCTTTTCGCCCCTTGCGGCAGTGGGAATAATTTTTCTTGCAAACCCTGTGTTCGGCGTGGTGGATATCCTGCCGGACGTTTTGGGCTGTCTGTGCTTATGGCTGGCGCTTACCGAGCTTTCTTATACCGAAAGCAGAATAGAATCCGCCCGCAGCCGCCTGCTTTTGCTTGCCGCCATAGAGGGAATAAAGCTTGTTTTGACTCCTACTCTGTATAAAAGCGTGGTGTCTTCCGACACATTGGCGGCATCCGCCTTTTTCGGAGTTATAGAGGGGCTGCTTTTAATACTTGCCTTTTCAAGCTTTTACGAAGGACTTGCATACTCCGTTTCCCGTAAGGGTGATGGGGAAAGCCTTAAAATATTTGACGGAGCGAAAGCCCTTTGCTTTGTCTTTGTGGTGCTCCGTGTGCTAATGAACATAATTCCCGAATGCGCCGCCCTTTTCGAGCTTGCGGCTCATACGGATATAACCAATGCAGAGCTGTTTTACAGTATTGCGGGGCTTAAAAACTATTTCCACCTGCTTAACGGTCTCATAGTTACCATAGCCGGTGTGTGGTGGGGAATAAGCCTTAACGGAATGTTTAAAAAACTGCGCAAAGACGAGGTTTTTGTCGCTTCGCTTTCCGCTTCCTACGGTGATGGATATTCCCGCAACCTTCGGGCAAAGACATCGTCCTGGTTTAAAAATTCCGCCCGTATAGTTATGGTGGCTCTTGTATTCTTTTTTAATTTCGATTTCGGCTACCGCAGTATGCTTCCCAATTTTGTAGCCACCGCTTTACTGCTGTTAGGCGTTGCCGCTTTGGGATTCCCTCTCAAAAAACAGCTTTACAAGCGTTTTTCCATACCCGTGGTCATATACGCATTTGCCGTGCAGATCGGCGCTTACGTATACCGTGCTCTGAACGTGGACCTTACCATAGAATTCTTTTCACAGCTTGTGTGGACAGACGTGGTAATATGCGGCGTTATCGGACTGGCGGAATTTGTGTCCTTTATACTTATTGCAAAAATGTGCGAAAAAATATTCAACGGATACGTTTTGGAAATTTGCGGCGAACACAACGCAAAGCTTATGTATTCCGTAAAAATTGCCGTATACGCTTCCGGATTTATATATTTTGTAAGCTATACGCTGCCTCTGTTGAGAGGATATCTCGTTTTGCCTCAGATCGTTGCACTTATCGCCGTAGGCGCTATTATTAACGCAAACGTAAACTTTGTTCGCGGCTGCGTAGAAAATCCGGAGGAAAAAGTAAATCTATGTGCGGATTTATAGGAATGTTAAATAACAGCGGTATTACCGAAAAGGATATAGCGGATACAAAAGCGATGTCCCACGTAATACGCCACCGCGGTCCCGACCTTGATAAAGGCTATACGGGGGACAAGGTGTGCTTTGGCTTCCGCCGTCTTTCCATTATAGACTTGGAAGGTGGCACCCAGCCTTACGTTTCTCCCGACGGACGCTATTCCTGCGTTTACAACGGTGAGGTATATAATTATCTTGAATTAAGAGACGGACTTTTGGAAAAAGGGGAAACCTTTGAATCCAATTCGGAAATAGAGGTAATGGTACGTCTGTACTCTATTTACGGAGAAAGCTTTATTTCCCGTCTGCGGGGTATGTTCGCTTTTCTTATATACGATAAAGAAACCGGCACTCTTATGGCGGGCAGAGATCCCTTTGGCATAAAGCCCCTTTATTACCGCATAGAAAAAGACAGAATCGTTTTCGCCAGCGAAATGAAGGCGTTTTTCGCAGACAGCGAATACGAAGGCTTTTCTGTGGATAACACCCTTTTACAGCATTATTTTTCCTTCCAGTTCGTGCCCGAGCCGGATACGGTGGGGGGAGATATAAAGAGTGTACCAAAAGGCTCTTATATGCTTGTTAAGGGGGACAGCCGCGAAACCTTCTCTTATTGGAAGCCGGTGTTCACGCCGGACCGTACCGGTACTTACGATTCCCGTAAAAAAGCTCTCCGCCAAGCAGTGGAATCTTCTGTGCAGTATCATATGCTGGCAGACGTGCCCGTAGGCAGCTTTCTTTCTTCGGGTGTGGATTCTGCCATTATCACCGCAGTTGCTTCCAAGCTTCAGCCGGGGATAAAGGCGTTTACCGTAGGATTTGACGTTAAGGGATTTTCGGAAATAGAGGATGCCTGCGGAATTTCCGCCCATCTGGATATTGACCATATAACCCTCCGTGCAACGGTAGAGGATTTTAAAAGAGGGTTTGAAAAGACTATATATCATCTTGATTCTCCCGTGGCAGACCCTTCCGTTGTGGCGATATATCTTATCTCCGAGGAAGCGTCAAAGCACGTAAAGACCATTCTTTCGGGAGAGGGAAGCGACGAGCTGTTCGGCGGCTACCGTCAGTATGCCACCGCCGCACCCAGCGCACGTATGAACTCTCTTCCTGAATTTATAAAGAGCTTCCTTTTGTTTTTGGCAAATATGATGCCCGACGGAATGAAGGGCAAGGGATATATCACCCGTGGATGCGTTCCTATAGAAAAGCGTTTTGTAGGCGGTTCCTTTATATTTACCGAACAGCAAAAATCACGTTTCCTGCGCACC
>JAGCNA010000284.1 GCA_017646185.1 Clostridia bacterium | reverse complement strand
GGGGTGAGGGTACCGCAGATGATGGAAAATAAAGATGTTTTTCCTGCTCCGTTAACACCTGCAACGCCTATTTTATCACCTTTATTAACAGTAAAAGAAACGGATGTCAATATATCGACAATTCCGTAGGATAATTTAATATCTCTGACATCAAGAACAGCCATGAGTATCTCCTGATAAGTTTTGTGGTATATATCATAACATATTTAAAAGCTTTTGTCAAAAGAAACAGCACAGATAAAACTGTGCTGTAATGTATTATTCGTAAACTTCGCGTTTAAGAATACCGATATAGGGGAGATTACGGTAGTCCTCTGCGTAATCCAGACCGTAGCCGACCACAAATCCATCGGGTATTTCAAAGCCGCTGTAGTCGGCGGCAATGTCCGCTTTTCTGCGCTCGGGCTTGTCCAAAAGGGTAGCAATCTTAAAAGAGCGGGGTTTTCTTATAGAAAGCCACTCTCTTATGTAAGCGAGAGTTGCGCCGCTATCCAGAATATCTTCAACGATAAGCAGATCGTAATTCTCGATAGGCTTATTAAGATCGAGAATAATGCGTACCTGACCGCTGGATACCGTGCCGTTACCGTATGAAGAAACGCTCATAAAGTCTATTTTTGCGTTGATGGTAAGATAACGCATAAGGTCTGCCATAAAGGGCATGGAGCCTTTAAGAATACCGACAAGAAGCAACTGTTTGTCGGCGTAATCTTTTGAGATCTGTTCTGCCAATTCGCGTACTCTTTTCTGGATTTGCTCTTCTGAAAGGAGTACGTGGTCTATATTTCGCTCAAGCTCGTGCATCGTAAATTACCGCCTTGTGAATATTTTACAATATATTACCATATCTTTTGGTTTTAGACAAGTGGTTTTTACAAAAAATACAATATATTGTAAATTTTGTATTGATTTTTAATCTTATTTGGTGTATTATAAAACCGTAAATAAAATGGGATAGAATGGGAAAGAGAAATGCCGTTCTGTCCGGAAGGGAAGTGTACGTATCTTGTCATTCAACTGCAAAAGACTTGTGTGCGTTCTTATCGCTCTCGTTATGGTAATCTGCATGACTTCGGTTGTTGCGTTTGCAGAGGGCTCCGAGGATGTTTCACAAGAAGAATCCATGACAGAAAATTCCGCCGTAACCGAAAATAACGGTGAAACCATTTTCGAAATTATCGAAAACGGCGAAGGTACTTTCATGGAAAGACTCGCTCACGGAGGAAAAGTAACTTTAGTAGGCATGCTCGTAGTATTCGCAGTACTCATTGTGCTTATGATAGTTCTTTACGTTTTCCAGTGGATATTCGGAGCAAAGTCCAAAAAGGCTGCTTCTGTTAAAGAATCCGCACCCGCACCCGCACCCGTTTCCGCTTCTGTTGTTGCCGCTCCTGCCGCAACTAACAATGAGGAAGAGGTTGTTGCTGTCGCTACTGCCGCCATCGCAGCCGCAAGAGGCGAAAGCGAATGTGCGTTTAATGTTATTTCCATTACACAAATTGATTAAGGAGAGTTTTTAAAATGGCTAAAAAGTACATTATCACCGTAAACGGTACAAAATATGAAGTAGTCGTTGAGGACGCTAACCCCAACGAAGTATACACTCCCAAGGCAGCTCCCGTGGCAGCACCCGCTCCCGCAGCAGCTCCTGCACCCGCAGCAGCACCCGCTCCCGCAGCAGCTCCCGCAGCAGCTCCCGCAGCAGGCGGAGAAAAGGTTACTTCTCCTCTGCCCGGCACCGTTCTTAAGGTTGTTGCAAAAGCTGGTCAGGCTGTTAAGTCCGGTGACGTTCTCTGTGTTATCGAAGCTATGAAGATGGAAAATGATATCGTTGCTCCCGTAGACGGTACCGTTGCTTCCGTTTCCGTTAGCGAAGGCGCAACCGTTAATTCCGGCGATCTTCTTTACGTTATCGGTTAATTTACCGCTTAAGTATTGTTTTAAGGAGATTGACAGATGTTTATAGTTGAAACCATCTTGGGCATACT
>JAGCNA010000283.1 GCA_017646185.1 Clostridia bacterium | reverse complement strand
TGCTGAGAGGGGATATCATCCCATTCCTTTCCGAAATAAAGGAAGCGGGTTTTAAGGTCAAATTGGATACAAACGGATTTTTCCCCGCAAAATTAAAAGAAATTTTGGTTTTAGGCTTGGCAGATTACGTGGCAATGGATATTAAAAACAGTCTGCCTCTGTACTCTTTCTCCTGCGGAGTTGACGCGGATACAAAAAAGGTGCTTGAAAGCATAGAGCTTTTGCGCACCTGCGGTATCGACCACGAGTTCCGCACCACCTGTGTAAAGGGCTATCATACGGAAGAAAGTATAAAAGAGCTTGCGTCCCTTATTAGTGGGGAGGAAAAATATTTTCTGCAAAACTTTGTAGATTCCGGCGCGCTTATCGACCCCACCTGCGTAGGTCTTTCGGGGGAGGAAATGAACCTTCTTTTACAATCCGCAAGAAAATTCGTCCCCGCCGCACAGTTAAGGGGAGTGTAACGGTAAAATGAAAACTCATAAGCTTGACACGAGATCGAAAATATTTATCATATCCGCAGTTGCAATAACTTTGGCGGTAATCGTTTTGTCCGGCGTTGTTTTAAGCTTGTTTATACCCGAAAGCTACGATACGGATTGGATGGAAGGAAAGCCCGTGTGGCTTATAAAGCTGCGCTACGGCGAATTTGATTATGAAAACGAGTCTTCCTGCGGATATTTCATAGAACACAAGGATCTGTTCGGCGATACGGTGGGCATAACAAACGTAACCGCTCATTTCAACGAACACCGCATCTGCACCCGCGCCCGTCAGGTTACGTCTTCGTAATAAACAATGCGTTTGCTGCATTCATGAACTCTTATTCTCCCCGAAAAAACATCGGGGAGAAAATTTTGCCCAAAAATTTACTCAAAACACAATATATAGTGTATTTGCCTATTGACAAACACGAAATCGTGTGCTATACTCAATCTCGCTGACAAATAAAAAGAAACTAAAAAAGGAGTAGGAAAATGTATCAGGTTATTAAAAGAGACGGAAAAATCAACGATTTTGATATTTCCAAGATCACTCACGCTATAAAAGCGGCTTTTGACGCACAGGAAAAGAACTACAATATTTCGGTAATAGATTTTATCGCCCTTAAGGTTACCGCAGATTTTGAAAGCAAGATAGTAGACAATCTTGTATCCGTAGAGGATATTCAGGACAGCGTAGAATCCGTACTTATCCAGTCCGGCTACGGCGACGTTGCAAAGGCATACATCCTTTACCGCCGCAACAGAGAAAAGCTCCGTCAGGTAAAGAGCTCCGTGCTCGACTATAAAAAGCTGGTTGACGATTACGTAAAGGTTGCGGACTGGCGCGTTAAGGAAAACTCCACCGTTACCTATTCCGTAGGCGGTCTTATCCTTCACAATTCCGGTTCTATCACCGCAAACTATTGGTTAAGCGAAGTTTATGACGATGAAGTTGCCGCCGCACACATCAATGCGGATATGCACATTCACGATCTTTCCATGCTTACCGGTTACTGCGCAGGCTGGTCCTTAAAGCAGCTTATTCAGGAAGGCTTGGGCGGCGTTCCCGGCAAGATCACCTCTTCTCCCGCAAGCCACCTTGCAACCCTCTGCAACCAGATGGTAAACTTCCTCGGTATTATGCAGAACGAATGGGCAGGCGCTCAGGCGTTCTCCTCCTTCGATACCTATCTGGCTCCCTTCGTTAAGGTAGATAACCTTAGCTACGATCAGGTTAAAAAGTGTATCGAATCCTTTATTTACGGCGTTAATACTCCCTCCCGCTGGGGTACTCAGGCTCCCTTCTCCAACATCACTCTGGACTGGACCGTACCCGCAGACCTTGCAGAGCTTCCCGCAATAGTAGGCGGCAAGGAAATGGACTTTAAGTACAAGGATTGCAAAGCGGAAATGGATATGATAAACAAAGCGTTTATCGAAATTATGATCGAAGGCGACGCTAACGGCAGAGGCTTCCAGTATCCTATTCCCACATACTCCATCACCGCAGATTTCGATTGGTCCGAAACAGAAAACAACCGTCTGCTGTTTGAGATGACCTCCAAATACGGCACTCCTTATTTCTCCAACTACGTAAACAGCGATATGGAACCCAGCGACGTACGCTCCATGTGCTGCAGACTCCGTCTTGACCTCCGCGAGCTGCGCAAAAAGTCCGGCGGCTTCTTCGGCAGCGGTGAATCCACCGGTTCTGTTGGCGTTGTTACCATAAACATTCCCCGTATCGCATACCTTTCCAAGGACGAAAAGGAATTCTATTCCCGTCTTAACAAGGTAATGGATATCGCCGCACGTTCTCTCAAGGTAAAGCGTACCGTTATCACCAAGCTTATGAACGAGGGACTTTATCCCTACACCAAGCGTTATCTGGGCACCTTCAACAACCACTTCTCCACCATCGGTCTTGTCGGTATGAACGAAGCCTGCCTTAACGCAAACTGGATCAAAGCAGACCTTACCACCGAAAAGGCGCAGGAATTTACCAAGGACGTGCTTAACCACATGCGCGAGCGTCTTTCCGATTATCAGGAAAAATACGGCGATCTTTACAACCTTGAAGCAACTCCCGCAGAATCAACCTCTTACCGTCTTGCAAAGCACGACCTTAAGCACTATCCCAACATCATAACCGCAGGCGGCGGAAACGAAACTCCTTATTACACCAATTCCTCCCACCTGCCCGTTGGCTATACCGACGATATCTTTACAGCTCTTGACGTTCAGGACGAATTGCAGACTCTCTATACCTCCGGTACCGTATTCCACGCATTCCTGGGCGAAAAGCTTCCCGATTGGAAAGCGGCGGCAGACCTTGTACGCAAGATTTCCGCAAACTACAAGCTTCCTTATTACACCCTTTCTCCCGTATATTCCGTATGCCGCAAGCACGGCTATATAGCAGGTGAAGAGTGGAAGTGCCCCATCTGCGGCGATGATACCGAGGTTTACTCCCGTATCACCGGCTACTACCGTCCCGTTCAGAACTGGAACGTTGGTAAGACTCAGGAATACAAAGAAAGAAAATCCTATAATATCGAAAAGAGCATGGCACGTGTTGACGGCGTAGAGATACCCGAAGAACAGCCCTGCGTATGCGAAGAACAGCCCGCAGCACAAGCGGCTCCTCAGGGCACCGCAGTACTGTTTACCACCGCAACCTGCCCCAACTGCAAAATTGCTTATGCACTTTTGGAAAAAGCAGGTGTAAGCTTTGAAAAGCTGTTGGCAGAGGAAAATGCCGAGCTTGCTACCGAGCTTGGTATAAAGCAGGCTCCCACTCTGGTTATCACCACCGATGAGGGTGAGGTTACCAAGTACGTGGGCGTAGGCAGCATCCGCAAATATATCGATATGGTGAAATAAATGACAGATATTCTGGTAATCGGGGCGGGCCCTGCGGGGCTCACCGCCGCCCTTTACGCCCGCCGCGGTGAAAAAGAAGTAACCGTTGTGGAAAAAGGTGCTTTCGGCGGGCAGATGACATTCTCCCCCAGAATCGAAAACTATCCCGGCTTTGAAACCGTTTCCGGCACCGCCTTGGCAGACGCTATGGTAAGTCAGGTCCTTAATCAGGGCGCAAACCTTGAACCGGACGAGATAACCCGTATCGAAAAGATAAAGGACGGCTTCCGTGCTGTCGGCGAATACGGTGTGTACGAAGCAAAAACCGTAATTATCGCCGCAGGCGCAAAGCACAGACAGCTTGGCGTGGAGGG
>JAGCNA010000282.1 GCA_017646185.1 Clostridia bacterium | reverse complement strand
CCTTTTTATAGGTTTTTTTGTTATCGTTGTAAATATTTTGTGTTATTGAAGCGTATGTCATAATATCAATTAATATAAGCAAAGTGCGGATGCGGATTTTCGCATCCGCACATAAAGTGTGGTAAACTAAAGTATTTAGTCTTTAAGAGCTGCCTGAGCCGCCGCAAGACGTGCGATGGGAACTCTGAAGGGAGAGCAGGAAACGTAAGACAGACCTACCTTGTGGCAGAATTCAACGGAAGAGGGATCTCCGCCGTGTTCGCCGCAGATACCCAGCTTGATATCGGGACGGGTCTGCTTGCCCAGTTTGGAAGCCATTTCAACCAGCTTACCTACGCCGTTCTGGTCGAGACGTGCGAAGGGATCACTTTCGTAGATCTTGCTGTCGTAATAAGCGTCAAGGAACTTACCTGCGTCATCACGGGAGAAGCCGAAGGTCATCTGAGTAAGGTCGTTGGTACCGAAGGAGAAGAATTCAGCTTCCTTTGCGATCTCGTCTGCGGTAAGAGCAGCACGGGGAATTTCGATCATAGTACCAACCTTGTACTGCATATCGCTGTTAGCGTTTGCAAGCTCTTCGTTTGCGGTATTTACAACCGTCTTCTTAACGTATGCAAGCTCTTTTACGTCGCCTACAAGAGGAATCATAATTTCGGGAACCATGGTCCATTCGGGATGACGAGCCTGAACGTTGATAGCGGCACGGATAACAGCTCTTGTCTGCATAGCCGCAATTTCGGGATAGGTAACCGCAAGACGGCAGCCTCTGTGACCCATCATGGGGTTGAATTCGTGGAGAGAAGCGATGATATCCTTGATCTGCTTAACGGTCTTGCCCTGAGCAGCCGCAAGCTCTTCGATATCCTTTTCCTCGGTGGGAACGAACTCGTGGAGAGGGGGATCCAAGTAACGGATGGTTACGGGGTTGCCCTGCATTGCTTCGTAAAGGCTTTCAAAGTCTGCCTGCTGGAGAGGAAGGATCTTTGCAAGAGCAACTTCTCTCTGTTCAACGGTGTCGGAACAGATCATTTCGCGGATAGCCGCGATCTTATCAAAGAACATGTGCTCGGTACGGCAAAGACCGATACCTTCTGCGCCAAGCTCGAATGCCTTCTTTGCATCCTTTTCGGTATCTGCGTTGGTGCGGATCTTAAGCTTTCTGAACTTATCTGCCCATGCCATTATTCTGCCCAATTCACCGACGATCTTTGCGTCAACAGTGGGGATGATACCGTCGTAAATATTACCGGTAGAACCGTCAATGGAAATTTCGTCGCCTTCGTTAAAGGTCTTGCCTGCAAGAACAAACTTCTTGTTTTCCTCGTCCATAGCGATAGCGGAGCATCCGGATACACAGCAGGTACCCATTCCGCGTGCTACAACCGCTGCGTGGCTGGTCATACCGCCGCGTACGGTAAGAATACCCTGAGCCGCCTTCATACCCTCGATATCTTCGGGAGAGGTCTCAAGTCTTACAAGAATAACCTTTTCGCCGCGCTCGTTCCAAGCCTTTGCGTCTTCTGCGGTGAATACTACCTTACCGCAAGCTGCTCCGGGGGAAGCTGCAAGAGCTTTTGCCATGGGAACTGCCTTCTTAAGAGCTTCGGTGCTG
Organism: Clostridia bacterium; assembly: GCA_017646185.1. Lineage (GTDB taxonomy): Bacteria > Bacillota > Clostridia > Oscillospirales > CAG-382 > SFLA01. The sequence goes on along the minus strand of JAGCNA010000282.1, from coordinate 5,970 downwards.
AACTGAGGGTGGAGAAGGGTATCAAGGTTTCTGGGGTCGATCATAAGAACGGCCTTTTCTTCGGTGATCATGCCTTCGTCTACCAGATCGCAGGCGATCTTAAGAGCTGCCTGTGCGGTTCTCTTACCGTTTCTGGTCTGGAGCATAAACAGCTTTCTGTCTTCAATGGTGAATTCCATATCCTGCATATCGCGGTAATGGTTTTCAAGTATATTACAAATGTTGGTGAACTGCTCAAAGCATTCGGGCATAACTTCTGCCATCTTTGCAATGGGAAGAGGAGTACGAACGCCTGCAACAACGTCTTCGCCCTGAGCGTTCATAAGGAATTCGCCCATAAGACGCTTTTCACCGGTTGCGGGGTCACGGGTAAATGCAACGCCGGTACCGGATGTATCGCCCATATTACCGAAAGCCATCATCTGTACGTTAACAGCGGTGCCCCAGCTATAGGGAATATCGTTGTCTCTTCTGTAAATGTTTGCTCTGGGGTTATCCCAGCTTCTGAATACTGCAGTAACAGCGCCGAAGAGCTGTTCGATAGGATCGTCGGGGAAATCCTGACCGATCTTTTCTTTGTATTCCTTCTTGAACTGGGTTGCAAGGTACTTAAGGTCCTCAGCGTCCATATCTACGTCCTGAGTAATACCCTTTTTCTCTTTGAGCTGGTCGATAAGAACTTCAAAATACTTCTTTCCGACTTCCATAACAACGTCGGAATACATCTGAATAAATCTTCTGTAGCAGTCCCAAGCCCAACGGGGATTGCCGGATTTTTCTGCAATAACGTTAACAACGTTTTCGTTAAGACCGAGGTTGAGGATAGTATCCATCATACCGGGCATAGAAGCGCGTGCGCCGGATCTTACCGAAACGAGGAGAGGATTTTCAAGATTGCCGAACTTTTTGCCGGTAACCTCTTCCATCTTACCTATATATTCCAAAATCTGCGCTTTTATATCGTCGCCGATCTTTTTGCCGTCATCGTAATAACGAGTACAAGCCTCCGTAGTAATTGTAAATCCCTGGGGAACGGGCAAGCCCAGATTTGTCATCTCTGCAAGGTTTGCACCTTTACCGCCGAGTAATTCGCGCATGGAGCCGTTGCCTTCTGAAAACAAATAGACATACTTTTTTTCTGCCATGTGTGTACCTCCGTAAAATTTTTTATCGATATATTATAACACAAAATTTGGTTTTGTCTATACTTTTTTCAAAACTTTATTTCATATTATATAATTTATATACTTATTGCACTTGACAAAACGTCTTAAAAAGGATAAACTTACACACCGAAGGAGGGTTTTACAGATGAGTTTGTTTTCATCCTCGGGAATAGAGTACATTATCGTAGGTCTCGGTAATCCGGAACCCAAATATGATAACACAAGACATAACGCCGGTTTCAGGGCGATAGATCGTCTTGCGGAAAACTGCGGCGCCCGTATAAATTCGTTAAAACACAGAGCTCTTTGCGGCAAGGCGGAGATCGCCGGTAAGAAGGTTTTGCTTTTAAAGCCCCAAACATATATGAACCATTCCGGAGAAGCCGTTAAAAGTGCGGCGTCATTTTATAAGGTACCTCCGGCAAAGGTTATCGTGCTTTTTGATGATTGCGCTATCGGCGTTGGAGAACTGCGCATACGCCGTAAGGGAAGCGCAGGCGGTCATAACGGAATCAAATCCCTTATCGAGCATTTGGGTACCCAGGATTTTCCCCGTGTTAAGATTGGCGTGGGCGAAAAGCCTCATCCCGATTACGATATGGCGGATTGGGTGCTTTCCAACTTTTCACAATCGGAATTCAAATCCGTATGCAGCCGTTTTGACGACGTTTCAAAGGCTGTGGAGCTTATAGTTTCCGGTGAAACAGATAAAGCGATGAATCTTTTTAATTAGTTTTATGAATACCGTAATTTCACAATTTTCACTTGATACCGAATTTTCGGCGCTTACCGAAAATTTTTCAAAGGGACGGGTTCCGTGTGTCGCAACAGGGGTGTGCGACGCTGCCCGCCCCCTTTTCTGCACGGCTTTTTCCAAAGAAATAAACAAAAAGCTGCTCATTATAATGCCCGATGAGAGGGAAGCTCAGCGTCTTCGATCGGAATTGGAATATTATATGGAAAACGTTTTGTTTTTCCCTGCAAGAGATTTCGTTTTCGATAACGTAAAGGGCTATTCCCGTGAATTTGAGCAACAGCGTATCGGCGTACTTTCCGCACTACTGGATGGAAAAGCAGATGCGGTAATAACCGTGCCCGATGCGGTTATGCAATATACCGTGCCTCCCGAAATACTGCAGGATATAACTCTCCACGTGCGTACCGGTGAAAGCATTTCCGTTTCACAGCTCTCCTCTTGGCTTGCCCTTTTGGGCTATCAGCGCACCGAGCAGGTGGAAGGTGAGGGACAGTTTGCTGTCCGCGGCGGTATTGTGGATGTATTTTCTCCCTCGTATCCCAACCCGTTCCGTATAGATTTTTTCGGTGATGAAGTCGATCTTATCGGATTTTTTGATATAACCTCCCAAAGACGTTACGAAAACACCGAAACCGTAAGCATTCTTCCCGTGTACGAGCTTTTGCCCGATAATCTGGCGTATGAAAATATAGCTTTCCATATCGGAAAGCAGATAAAAAAATTCACCGGCAGTGAAAAGCTCAGAGATCTGCTTATAAAAGAAAAAGAAAACTGCGAAAATCATATAAGAATTACCGCTCTTGATAAATATGCATCCTTTGTTTACGAGGAAAAAGCAACCGTTTTGGATTATCTTTCGGATTTTGCGGTAATTGCTGTCAATACCTCCCGTATAAAGGAAAGAGCAGGGGCGTTCTGTTGGCAAAACGAGCAGACCTTTGCATCCCTTGCTGAAAGCGGGATTTTACCTGCGGGAAGCCAGCTTCCTCACATGGACATGGATACACTCGTGTCCTCGTTGGCGAAAAAGACATTGGCTCTGGACTATTTTTCCGGTGCCAATAAAATGTTTGATTACCGCGATGAATACACGGTTTTAACCAAATCCGTAAACTCATATCTTTCTAATCTTGAGCTTTTGGCGGACGATCTGAAATCCGCTGTCGAGCTCAAGCGTAACGTACTTGTTTTAACCGTGAGCGAGCGCGCCGCAGACAATATGCTGACTGCGCTCAATGACAGAAACATAGGCTGTTACCGTTTCAGCGGGCAGCTTCACAAAGGACTTGCGGGTGTCGGCACTCTTGACGGCAACCAGGCTCTTTGCGGCTTTGAACTGCCCAGAGCCAATTTCGTTCTGTATACCGATACGGATACTTTACAAAACGTTTCCGCACGGCGAAAAGAGCGTGTAAGAAAAAAGGTTACAAAAAGCGAGCGTATCGCATCCTATGCAGACCTTACCTTCGGTGATCTTGTGGTTCACGCAAACCACGGTATCGGAAGGTTTGAGGGGATAACAAACCTTACTGCAAACGGTGTTTCAAAGGATTATATTAAAATACGTTATGCAGGCACGGATATCTTGTACGTGCCCTGTAACCAGCTTGATTTGGTTTCCAAATATATCGGAAACGAAAACACAAAGCTTTCCAAAATGGGCACATCCGAATGGCAACGCACCAAAGCCCGTGCAAAAAGCGCCGCAAAGGATATTGCAAAAGAGCTTATCGCTCTTTACGCCGCCCGCCAGCTTAAAGAAGGTTTCGCTTATCCTCCCGATGAAGAGATGCAGGAAGAGTTTGAGGCTATGTTCGAGTATGACGAAACCGATGACCAGCTCAGAGCTGCAGAGGATATCAAAAAGGATATGGAAAGCACCGTGCCTATGGACCGACTTTTGTGCGGCGACGTTGGGTTCGGAAAAACAGAGGTTGCTTTGCGTGCCGCTTTTAAAGCAATAGTTTCGGGAAAACAGGTGGCGGTTTTGGTGCCTACCACAATTCTTGCAATGCAGCATTATCAGACAATGCTTTCCCGTTTCCGTGCATTTCCCGTAAAAGTGGCGATGATGTCACGTTTCCGCACCAAAGCGGAGCAGGCACAGACTGTGGAAGATCTGCGTATCGGCAAGATCGACGTAGTCGTCGGTACTCACCGCATACTTCAAAGCGATATAAAGTTCAAGGATCTCGGATTGCTTATTATAGACGAAGAACAGCGATTCGGAGTTACCCACAAAGAGAAGCTAAAACAATTTTCCGAAAATATAGACGTTCTTACTCTTACCGCAACTCCCATTCCCAGAACTCTTAATATGGCGTTATCCGGAATAAGAGATATGTCGGTGCTGGAGGAAGCGCCTTCGGACCGAATTCCCGTACAGACCTTTGTTTTGGAGCACGACGATGCCGTGGTTCACGAGGCTATACGCCGTGAACTGCGCAGAGGAGGTCAGGTGTTCTATCTCCACAACGTGGTGGAAACCATCTATTCCTGTGCCAAAAAGCTTTCCGAGGCTTTCCCCGAAGCTGTGGTCGCCGTTGCCCACGGAAAAATGAGCAAGGACGAGCTTGGGGAAATATGGGAAAATATGGTACGGGGCGAAATCGACGTTTTGGTTAGTACCACCATTATAGAGACGGGTATCGACGTACCCAACGCAAACACTCTTGTAATAGAAAATGCCGACCATATGGGACTTTCCCAGCTTCATCAGCTGAGAGGGCGAGTAGGACGCTCCGCCCGTAAGGCGTATGCATATTTTACCTACAGAACAGGAAGTATTTTAAAAGAGATCGCCGAAAAGCGTCTTGACGCTATACGTGAATTTACCGAATTCGGAAGCGGATTCAAGATAGCGATGCGAGATCTGGAGCTGAGAGGCGCAGGCAACGTGCTGGGCGCCGAGCAAAGCGGACAGATGGAGGCGATCGGTTACGATCTGTACGTTAAAATACTCGAAGAAGCCGTTGAAGAGCTTAAGGGCAACCCCGGAATGTTGAAGAGCGATTGCACGGTGGATATGTCTGTAAGCGCATTTATACCGGAAGACTATATTCCGTCTTCCCAGATGCGTATAGACGTTTACAGAAAGATCGCTTGTATCGAATCGGAAGCGGACAGAGACGATCTGCTTGATGAACTGCTCGACCGCTTCGGCGATATACCGCCTACATTGTGGAACCTTGTAAGAGTAGCGCTTGTGCGTAACAGCGCCTGCGCTTGCGGTATAAAGCTTATTGAACAAAAACGCGGTCTTATATCATTTTTCCCCGAACATATCGATGTGCGTGCCTGCACTCTTCTTGCATCCGAACCGGAGTACAGGGGCAGAATGCTTCTTTCACTGGGCGGTAAGCCTCATTTTGCTTACAGACCCTCGGAAAAAGAGGATGTGCTTGATACAGTTGCGGAAATTCTTGAAAAGTTTAAAAATTTACTGCAAAACAGTGTAGACAACGGCTGAATTTTGTAATATAATATGTTTATGACCAATGGAGGATTTTTCAAATGTTTAAAAAAGTTTTTTGCGCACTGCTGTGCGTAGTATTAATCTTGTCCCTCTGTGCTTGCTCCAACAGTCCCGTTATTGCAACCTACGAGGGTATGTCTCTTGACAGCTCTATGTACGCTTTGCATCTGGCTGTTGAGAAAAGAGCAGTTCAGGAGTATCTTTATTATTACTATCAGATGGACATAAGCAATACTCCCGCTTTCTGGGATGAGTATTATGATGCGGATAATAAGATCACATGGACAGATTATATCAACACCGAGTTTTGCAATATGCTCGTTGCTATGAAATTCTGTAAGGATCACGGCATTTCCGTTAAGGATGAAAGTGCTGCGGCAGATCTAGAAAAGCTGGCGCAGGAGTATATCGAAACTGCAGGCAGCAAGGATCTTTTGAACATCGAGCTTGCTGAATACGGCGCAGATTACGAGATGTTGGTTGAGTATCTCCGCAGTTATCAGTATATCAGCCTTATGCAGGAATATCTCGTTTCCGACGGAACCCTTGCGGTAAGTGATGCGGAAATACTG
>JAGCNA010000033.1 GCA_017646185.1 Clostridia bacterium | reverse complement strand
TTGCAAGATACGAAAAGCTGGCTTTAAGTGAATAAAATGTAAAAAGGCTGTCTTATGACAGCCTTTTATTATGCAAATATTTTATCTTTTTCCATTTCGATAACGGTTATCATATGTCCGATATTGCCTTCACCTGCGAAGCGGTGGGTATCGAAAAAGTTTTCGGTAAGCGGGATCCAGAAAAGCTCGTTTTCTTCGCCGTAAACGGGCATATCCTTATCCAGCCTGCCTACGTAAAGCTCCAGCTTTAATCCATAATGATAATAAGAAAAATCGATAAAATGCTTAAGAGTTATATCTGCAGGGGTTATTCCCGTTTCTTCCTGCAGTTCGCGGTATGCGGCGGACAGACCGTCTTCCCCGTCTTTTATTTTGCCGCCCACAAAATTGTATTTTCCTTTATACGGATCTTTTCTTCTGTAGCACATAAGAACTTGTGTAAAATCCTTATTAAAAACGGCGATAATATTTAAACCTTTCATAATACGTCCTTATAACTTAAGCACCTTCGTTTTTTGAAGGTGCTTAAATCTTTAACTCTTATACTTTTTAAATAAATAGACAACCAAAGCTGTTACACCGTAAACCAACGCAAATAAAACGGTGGTTATTACAATGTAAATAAGCTTTTGTGCGGCGTTTGCGGCGGAAGAGATAAGCAGTAAAACTATACCTACCGTAGCGGCATACGTAACGGCGATATGAATAAGTCTTGCCGCAATGGGGGAAAACTTAAATCCGAACACCGTAAAAGATGCGCCGAGAACGATACTGTAGATAAGCAAAAACAAAAGCTGTTTACCAAAAAGGAGGGCTATTGTTTTTACTGCTTCATCACTGATGCCGGAAAGCACCAAGAGCATATACCCTACGGACAAGACGGCATATGCGCCTAACCCGATAAGGGCAATATCTTTTATACTTTTTTTCATTAGCCTATGTATTTCTTTGCGCTTTCGGGAAGAGCATCTTCCTCTACGGAAGCGGTGATCATGCAGTTAACGTTTTCGCCGAGAACTGCATTGAACTTTTCAAGAAATTCTGCAAAAGCGGGAACGTCCTCGCCGCAGATCTTAAGAGCGCTGTCTATAAAAAGATCGGTAACGTCGTGATTGCTTGCGAGAAGACCGCAAACGAAGCCGTAAAGGGTGGTTGCATCTTTAACTGCATATTCCTTTGCGTCTACAAGACGTACGTCATAACCTATATTATAAGAAAGGTTTCTGCCGTATTCAACGCATACTACCGAACCGGTAGAAGCCTCAGAAGCTTTTTTTACTTCGTCAATGAGAGTTTTGGTTTTGCCGGAGCCTTTGAGTCCGACCAACATTTTTATCATATCGATATGCCTCCTGTTTGTGACTTTTTGTGTCCATACTTATTTTACTTGATATTAACGGAAAAAGCAAGAGTTTTTTTATAATTTCATCTTGTTTTCCAGTGCTTCTTTTTGACTTTCGTAGCCGGGCTTGCCCAAAAGTGCAAACATATTGCGCTTATAGTCCTCTACACCGGGCTGATCAAAGGGATTTACACCAAGAATATAGCCGCTTGCCGCACACGCCAGCTCAAAGAAATATACCATTTCACCCAGAGTATATTCACATCTGCTGTCGTAAGTGAGCATAAGATTGGGAACGCCGCCATCAAGATGAGCAAGGAGAGTACCTGTCATAGCGTGGTCGTTTATTTCGTTCATTGTCATACCGGCGAGATAATTGAGTGTATCGGTATTAAGCTCATCAAAAGGAACGGTAAGAGTGTTTACGGGCTTTTCCTGTCTTACAACGGTTTCAAACATAGTGCGGGAACCGTCCTGAATAAACTGACCCAAGGAATGAAGGTCGGTAGAAAAAGCAACGGATGCGGGGAAAATGCCCTTGCCGTCTTTTCCTTCGCTTTCGCCGTAAAGCTGCTTCCACCATTCTGCCATAGAACGGAAAGCACCTTCGTAAGAAGCGAGAATTTCTATACGCTTGCCCTGATTATAAAATGCGTTACGGAGAACAGCATATCTGTATGCAACGTTATTAAGTCCATCCGCAAAGCACTGCTCACGCATAGCGGCGGCACCCTGCATAAGGCCGTCTATATCACAGCCTGCAACGGCGATGGGAAGGAGTCCCACAGCGGTGAGTACGGAAAATCTTCCGCCGATATCATCGGGAATTACAAAGGTTTCGTAACCTTCTGCATCCGCAAAGTTTTTAAGAGCGCCTCTTGCCTTGTCGGTGGTGCAGTATATTCTCTCTTTAAGCTCTTCGCGGGAATAACGCTTTTCAAGTTCGCTTCTGATAAATCTGAACGCCAGAGCGCTTTCGGTAGTGGTACCGGATTTGCTTATAACGTTAACGGAAACACGCTTGCCTTCGCAGGCGTCCAGAACCTCTTTAAGGTCGTCACCGGAGAAAGAATTACCGGTAAAGTAAATATCGGGAGTATCCTTTTTAATGCTGTTGTAATTGGGAGAGCGAAGGAAATCGATTGCAGCCTTTGCACCGAGATAGCTTCCGCCGATACCGATAACGATAAGAGCATCGCTGGTTTCGCAAATGCGCTTTGCAGCCGCTTTAATGCGTGCAAATTCTTCTTTATCGTAATTTACGGGAAGATCTATCCAACCGGTAAAATCGTTTCCTGCACCGTTACGGTTACGGATATAACCGTCCGCTGTCTGGAGCGCAGGTGTAAGAGAAGCGATATCATCTTCCTTCAAAAAAGATAATGCGTATTTATCTTCTAAACGTATCATAATTAAAAAAACTTCCTTTTTAAGATTTTCAAAATATTATATACTATATTATGCCTTTTGTCAATTAAATAAATCCAACTGCGGTTTTTAATATTCGCAAAAACAGTTCACCGAACCCGATACGCTGAATACTCTCGGTTGCCAGCAGGTCTGCGGTGGCTATCAAATTGCCGTCACGGTATATATCCACCCTGCCCACCTTATCGCCCTGAGCAACGGGGGCAGAAATATCTTCAAAAACGGATATGCGCTGGGTTATTTCCCCTGCCACGCCTTTTTCTGTAAGCATTGAAGGCGGCGTATAATCCGCAGAAAGATAATTATCCGTTCCGCCGGGCACGAAAATATCTTCCACCTTAAGATGCTCGGGCGTGAATACCGAGTAATTTGCAAAGCCGTAATCCAGCATCTTTTTTACCGTGCCGAAGCGCTCGTTGCTGGATTCCCCACCGAGCACTACCGCAATAAGATGCAATCCGTCCCGCATAGCCGTACCCGAAAGACAAAATCCCGCCGCGTTTGTAAAACCGGTTTTCATTCCCGTTGCACCGCTGTAATAGCGAATAAGCTTGTTTGTGTTTGATAGCCCGAAAGCGCCGTCACGAATTGTATCCATCCAGACGGTAGTGAATTGGGACACGTCTTTATGAGTCAGCAGCTCCCTCGTCATACAAGCAACGTCCTTGGCACAGCTGTAATGCCCCTCTTCGTCCAGACCGTGAGGGTTTTTAAAGGCGGTGTTTTCCATTCCCAACGCCGCCGCACGGTTGTTCATCATACTAACGAAGGTTTCCACGCTTCCCGCCACGTGCTCTGCCAGCGCCATTGTGGCATCATTTGCAGAGGATATCATCATAGCCTTCATAAGATCCTTTACCGACATTTGCTCACCCGGCTCAAGATATACCTGACTGCCGCCCATTGACGCTGCATGGTCGCTCACGGTTACCATTTCTTCATAAGATATTTTCCCTGCTTCCAAGGCTTCGAAAACCAAAAGCGAGGTCATTATCTTTGTTACAGAAGCGATGGGAAGACGTTCCTCTTCGTTTTTCGCATACAATACCGTACCCGTAAGATAATCGGTAAGATATGCGCTTTTAACCTTAAAATCTCCCGTAAAAGCGGCAGCTTCCTCAAACCAGAAATCCTCCGCCTCGATGGTGTCAAACACCGAATTCTCTTCGGTAGCGCATACGGAAGCAGGAAACAAAAAGGTGAAAACAAGAATTAAAATAATTATTCGTTTCATATTAAATACTCCTTTCCGTAATCTATATGCGCACCCGAACGTAAATATAATTAATGCCTAAAAAATATAACTGCAGCAAATACAATAAAACAAAGCTCCCGTTCTTAAAACAAGAACGGGAGCGTTTTTTGTATTGATTATTTTATAAGCTGATCGAGGTTGTTTTCATCAATAATAACGATAACGTAATCAACGATAGATTTGCCGGAGGAAGCGTGTCTGCCTGCGTCGGTAAAGTTAACAACGTAGTCACCGGAAACACCCAGCATGCAGTTGTTAAAGCGTTCTGCAAGGTAATCTGCAAACATAGCAGAGCTATCGTCACGATAGATCATAGCGGAAGGAAGATCTTCACGCTCGGTGCAGAAGTACAGACGGTTGAGAATATTGGTCTTGCCTTCTTCAACTTTATCGGAAACGATCTGGCAGCTGCCATCGCCGGCATACTTCTGAAGATCCATCAGATTAGTGGTGGTGAGCTTAAGACGGTGTGCGGAATCACCCATATCCATAGAGAAATTGGGGGTAAGAGATACGTAGTTCTCCAGGAGAGAAGAGGGATCCAACTGACCGTAAGTAGCCAGGTTACCGCCGTTAACGGTAGTTTCTTCGGAAACGGTGAACTGATCAAGACCGTGAGGAGCGGCTGCAGGGAACTTCTGAGCGATATGGTTCATAAGCTCGGTATATACAAGGTAGCCTGCGTAATCGGTGATATGGCTATCGGTCTTGTTGAAAAGAAGGTAGCCGTCATCCTTGTGCTGCTCAAAAACAGTCTTCATATCTATGAAGGTAGCGTTGGACTTGTTGAGAGCTTCTGCTATCTGGTCATAGAGAGTGTTATAGGTTTCCTTTTTAGCATCTTCGGGCAGATATTCACCGTATGCCATAGAAGAGTTGGGGATAAGAACGTAGATAAGCTCTACTTCGTGTCCGCCTGCACGGTTTTCAAGGGCGGTGATCTGTGCGTTAAGTGTGTTGTTAAGGAAGTTGTTTACCGCGGAAACGGTGATAAGGTTGTTGCCGCAATAATTATCGATAGTCTCACGGAAGAAGAGATAACCATCTTTACCGAGAACAACTTCAAATTCATCCGTACGGGTTTCAGCCATCGCATCGCGCTTAACAACGATCTCACGTGCGGTACTGGTTTCCTTGCCATCTACCTTTGCGGTAATGGAAAGAGAACGGGAGTCTCTGCCGTCAAGATCATACTCAAGTATGTAGTAACCATTAAGAGAATTAACGGTTACGGAATCCACGGGGCTGGTAGCGGTGATAACAGCGCCTTCTTCACAGGTACCGCTGATAACAATTATCTCGGGAGAAGTGTTAACGATAGCGGTAACGGTGGGACGTGCTGTATATCCCTCCTCCGTAGGAGGTTCGGATTCTTCATCTTTCTGATTTACGTCCTCTGAAAAATCAAGAGGAGGAAGTTCGTTGATGGAAGAACTATCGAAGTTTACGCAGGAGGTCAGCAATACTGCGGTGAGCAAAAGCGCCGCAAGCAAAGCTGCCAATGAATATCTCTTAAAGCTTGACATTTGAAAATAACCTCATTTCTTGGTAATTGCTGGTGGAATTATTCGTCGGAAGCATTCTTCTTTGCTTCTTCAACTACTTTCTGTACAATGTTTGCGGGAGCTTCCTCGTATCTGAGGAATTCGAAGGTATATGTACCTCTGCCCTGAGTCATAGCGCGGAGCTGGATAGCATAGGTGCTCATTTCAGCGGAAGGAACTTCTGCTTCTACTACGGTGTAGCCCTTACGCTCTTCAGACTGATCGGTACCTGCGATTCTGCCGCGGCGCTTGTTAAGGTCGCCGATGATATCACCCATCATGTTATCGGGGATAAGAACCTTAAGCATACCTACAGGCTCAAGCAGAACGGAGTTATCCTTAAGACCTTCCTTGAACGCAAGGTTTGCGGCAAGTTTGAAGGACATTTCGGAAGAGTCAACGTCGTGGTAAGAACCATCGAACAGATTTGCCTTAAGACCGATAACGGGATATCCTGCAAGAACACCCTTCTGCATGGATTCCTGAAGTCCCTTTTCGATTGCGGGGAAGAAGTTCTTGGGAACTGCGCCGCCTACAACGGTTTCGGTAAACAGGAGTCCGTCTTCGTCGTGACGGGAGAATTCGATCTTAACGTCGCCGTACTGACCGTGACCGCCGGACTGCTTCTTATGCTTACCCTGAA
>JAGCNA010000032.1 GCA_017646185.1 Clostridia bacterium | reverse complement strand
GGGCGAAGACGGCAAGGTTGCTCTTCGTAACATCCGCAGAGATGCAAACGATGCTTGCAAGACTATGAAAAAGAACGGCGAAATGACCGAAGACGAACAGAAGGCTTCCGAAAAGAGCGTTCAGGATCTTACCGATAAGTTCATCAAGGAAGTTGACGTTGTTGTAAGCAAAAAAGAAAAGGAAATAATGGAACTTTAATTATGGCGGATGATATAAAGATCCCTCGTCATATCGCAATAATAATGGATGGCAACCGCAGGTGGGCAAAGCGTAAGCTTTTGCCCACAGGCTACGGCCATAAAAAAGGGTTCGATACCTTTGTGTCCATTGCAGATGCTTGCGGTAAATTGGGTGTTGAATATCTTACCGTCTATGCTTTTTCTACGGAAAACTGGTCCCGATCGGCAGAAGAGGTAGATACCCTTACGGGAATTATTAAAAATTCGGTAAGCAGCTATATTCCCAAGCTTGCCGAAAACAATATGAGGCTTCGTGTGCTGGGTGAACTGCACCGTTTTGACAAAGCTACCCAAAAAGCCCTTACAGACAGCATCGAATCCTCTCAAAACAACACGGGACTTAACGTAAATATTTGTCTTTCCTATGGCGGCAGGGCAGATATTACGGCTGCGGTAAACAAGCTTTTGGCTTCGGGCAAAAAAGAGATTACCGAAAAGGATATAACCGAAAATCTGTATACCGCGGGAATGCCGGAACCGGAGCTTATGATCCGTACCGGCGGCGAAATACGCATATCCAACTTTTTGCTGTGGCAGTGCGCATACAGCGAAATGTATTTTACAGACGTGCTTTGGCCGGATTTTAACGAAAAAAGTCTTATGGATGCCATTAAATGGTATTCCGGCAGGTCCCGCCGTTTCGGCGGAACGGAAGGAGAAACAAAAAAATGAAACGAATATTCACAGCCTTGGTGCTCCTTGCCGTGTTTGTGCCCGTGCTGGTATTTTCTCATACGGCGGCATACCCCGTCTTTCTTGCATTGGCGGGAATTATGTGCGTGTGGGAAACCTCAAGGTGCAAGGGACTTCATAAAAAACACTTTCTTTGGATCCCCTCTGCCCTTTATGTAGGCTTTGCTCCCTTTTCCGCAAGAATGGATACCAAGATCTTTTTGGCGGTATCTCTTGTGTTTTTGGTATATATCTGGTTTTCCGGCGTATTTTATTATGGAAAAACAAATATAAACGAGCTTTCTTACCTGGGCTTTATGGGCTTTTATATCGCTTTGGGCGTATACAGCGTGGTTGCCGTGCGTGATGCGTGGCCCACACTTTATCTCCTTGTGTTTGTTGCCCCTTGGGTCAGCGATGCCATGGCAATGTATACGGGAAAACTGTTTGGCAAGCGCAAGCTTTGCCCCAACATCTCCCCCAAAAAGACGGTTGCGGGCGCTGTTGGAAGTATGGTCGGTACTATGCTGGTCACATTGGTGCATCTGTTTGTGGTAAACACTTGGTTCGGATGCGAATACAGCTATCTTTTGTTCGGTCTTTGCGCTATCCCTGCAGGCATTATTATCCAGCTTGGCGATCTTTCCGCTTCCGTTGTAAAGCGCAACTGCGGAGTAAAGGATTACGGCAATCTTCTTCCCGGCCACGGCGGTGTTATGGATAGATGCGATAGTATTCTCCCCACCGCAATATTCGCATTTTTGCTTTCGTTTTTATTGGTATAACGTAAAAATATGAAAAAACTTATAGTTTTAGGTGCTACCGGCTCTATCGGTACCCAGACCTGCGACGTGGCTCGCCGCCACGGCTTTAAAATCACCGCTTTAAGCGGACATTCAAACGTTAAATTATTGGAATCCCTTTCCCGTGAATTTTCTCCCCTATGCGTTTTGGTAGGGGAGGAATATCTCTCTGACCTTAAAATCCGCCTTGCAGACACAAGTGTAAAGGTACTGCCCGAAAGTCAGCTTCACTTTGCGGCAGCGGAATGTGAGGGAGATACGGTTTTAAACGCCGTAACGGGTATTGCGGGACTCCGCTCCTCCCTTTCCGTTTTGGCTGCGGGCAAAACCCTTTGCCTTGCCAACAAGGAAAGTATGGTTACGGGAGGTGACCTTGTAAACGCCATGGCAAAAAAGACGGGGGCAAAAATTCTCCCCGTGGATTCGGAGCATTCCGCAATCTTTCAGTGTCTTGACGGAAACAAGGTCAAAAAAATCCTGCTCACCGCTTCGGGCGGGCCCTTTTACGGTTGGAGCAAGGACAGACTTGATAAAGTTACGCCCGAGGATGCTTTGGCGCATCCCACCTGGAATATGGGCAAAAAAATAACCAT
>JAGCNA010000281.1 GCA_017646185.1 Clostridia bacterium | reverse complement strand
GTGGTTGATAATTGCGGAATAAGGGCAAACCTTTGCGCACTGACCGCATTCAACGCACTTGGATTTATCTATATGAGCAACGTGGTTGTGGTCAAAGGAAATTGCACCACGCTTACACACGTCCTCACAACGGTGGGCAAGACATCCGCGGCAGGATGCGGTAACCTCATAACCTGCGGCAGAGCATTCATCGCAGGCGATATCGATAACCTGAATAACGTTAGGGTTATCCTTATCACCGCCCATGGCGATCTTTATACGCTCACCGAGAATAGCGCGCTCCTTATAGATACAGCAGCGCATTGTGGGGTTGGGACCGGGAGAGATGATCTTGGGTATCTCCACGATATTTTCAAGCAAGGTATCGCTCCACGCCTGGCGCGCTACCTCACGCAATACTTTATATTTTAAGTGCTGTACTTTTGTATCGAATTTTCTTATTGCTCCCATAGCAATTACTCCTTAGAAATAACTGACTTTTATTCTTTTTCCCATTTTTTTGAGGCAAGCCGAAAGCTCCTCCACCAAATTCATTTTGATATTGAAATTGATCGGCAGATCGGGATTCTGGTGGGCGGGGTTGACTGCCCTTCCCACGTAAAAGTTAATATCCGTTGCTTCCTCAAACAGCAAACGGCATATAAGGGACGCACCGTCCCGTTTATAGCTCCAATGGCTGTAATACTTGTTTTCGCCCAGATAATCCTTGGCGTATTCAAGCACCTTGTTAACGGTAATAACACCTTCGGTAACAAGGTCTACCCCCTCTATCTCTGCGATGGGAGGTATATCCCCCATTTCGAAGTTAAGGCTGGCGCGTAAGGGCTTGCGCAGGAATTTTGCCGCAATAGACGAGGTGGTTCCTCCGCAGATGATATGCTTGCCTTCCTTGGAGAAGAAAAGAGACATCATACGGTCTGCGTCGTCTCTGTTGGAGGGAGGGCCGAACAGCATATTCATAGGCTCTCTCTTTCTTATACGGACAACGCATGCGGTGGCATCATCACCGGGCTGAAAGCCGTAAAGCTTATCGCACTCGTCCACAAGCATTGTGGACAAGGTCTTTGCGGTATATCCTGCGTGGGAAAGAGTTTGCATAAATTCTGCAATGTTTTCTCTCTTCCAGCCGAAATTATAGGTTATACCTATACCCGCGTGGGGGCATCCGTCGCTCATTGCAACGAAAATATCGTTTTCCTGAAGCTTTATTACGGATTTATATATTTTTTTGCCGCCGATATTCATTTCTGTTTTGGGATAATCCCAGACCTGCTCATCACGGATAATGATAGCGTGGGGGTTATCGTACTGAATAAGCTCGGCGCTTTGGTTGTTTTTAAGATGTATAATAGTGAAGGTGGAATATGCCACGCCGCGGACAGAGCAAACGGGCAAGGTGGCGGCAATAGTTTCTACGCACTCTTCCAAGGACAAGCCTTCGGAAAGCATTGTGGAAATTATCTTTGAAGTAAGGGTGGAAAGTATGCTCGCCTTTACTCCGCTTCCCAATCCGTCGGACAGGACGACAACGGTAGAGTTATCACCGGGTTCCACAATATCCACGTGGTCGCCGCAAAGCTGTTCACCGAAATGATTTATACTCTTATAACCGATATCAGCACATAAATCATTCATCTTGGATGGACTCCTTCAATTTTGCCAGCGCAATTTTTGTTTCTGCGGCGGTTTCTCCCAGAAGAGACGCGATCTCCTGAACGATACGCATTTGCTTGTCCACTACCTTGTCTGCAACTTCGATAGTCTGACGGCTGATATTTTCTTTCTTTTCACGCTCATTTTGCTCGTCGGTAATATCACGCATAATAGCTACCATAAGGTGAGAAGCCTTGTCGTGCACTACGGACTGCTCTACGAAGCGTTTGTATTCCGCCAGATATACCCGCTGACCAATCACGTCACGTCCCGTGCGCAAAACGTTCATAAACACGGAAGGATCCAGTATACGAACTACCTGATCTCCCAGTATATCCGAAGAAGAACGGATATTCATCAATCTCTTTGCGGAAGCGTTTATTTGCTGTACTTCAAGATTTTCGTTAAGAAGGATAAGACCGTTAGGAGAATTGTTAACGATGATATCCGAAAAGCTTTCGGCTTTACTCTTAAGATAAGGCAGACACATGGAAATTTCCGCCTTGCCGTGAATAATTGCTATTGCCTTTTCTCTGCAGGTGTTATAACCGCAGGAACCGCAGTTAAGCTCCTGAGAGGGCTTGAACTTGCCCATCTGGCGAAGCACGTCATAAATTTCCATTTCAGAGGGAGTCTGATAACGCTGCTCGATATGTTCAAAGCTCTTCTTAAGCTCTATAGCCTTGGGCTGAGAAACCACGAAATCCTTTTCGCCCGCATAATTGGCAATGGCGATATAATCCTTTATGGTTTCCGTGCGGTGGTATTTTTCCATAACCGGACCGCCCATACAGCTTCCGACGCAGGCAGACATTTCGATAAAGCATTTATGAATGTTGCCGTCGATAATATCCTTGAGGGCGGCAATACAATTATCTACCCCGTCAAGAGCGATATAGGTATAGCCGGGCGCATCCTGCGCCATAGTCTTTAACACACCGCCTGTGGTGGGGAAGAAACGGGCGCGGCTGTTGGGGTCGCTGTCCATTTCTTTGGAGAGAGTGATATTCTCTTCGTTAAGCCACTGGGTAAGCTCCTCAAAGGTAAGCACCGCATCAACAATTCCTTCGTAATGCTCTGCTTCGTCTTTTTTTGCAACGCAAGGGCCGATGAAAACAGTTTTTGCTTCCGGATATCGTGCTTTTATATACTTGCAGTGGGCCTGCATGGGAGACACCACGTCTGCCAGATATTCAAGCGCCTGAGGATAGTGCTTTTGAATTAAAAGGTTGATGGAATGACAGCAGGAGGAAATAACTATATCTCTTTCCTCTTCACGCAGCATTCTTTCGTATTCTGTCTTAACGATAGTGGCACCGATCGCGGTTTCCTCAACGTCATAAAAGCCCAAAGATTTAAGCGCCTTGCGCATTGCGTTGATACCCACACCGTCATAGTTTGCGATAAAGGAAGGCGCAAGACTTACTATTACAGGCGCTCCGCTTTGTAAAAGCACCTTTGCTTTTTCCGTTTCGTTAACTATCTGCTTTGCATCCTGAGGACACACAACAAAGCAACTGCCGCAAAGAATACATTCGTTGCCGATAATGTGTGCCTGATTTCCGGAAAAGCGAATAGCCTTAACAGGACAATGACGGATACATTTATAACAGTTTTTGCAATCTGATTTTCTAAGAGTCAAGCAATTAGGCATAACCCATCATTTCCTTTCCAATTTTTTAAGAACCTGTTCTGCAAAAAATTCTCTGAAGTTTTCTTTGGTGATACCTACGTAAATATCCTCATCCACCTGAACGGTAACACCCACACGGTTGCACTTGCCGATACAAAAGCTGCCGGTAAGAGAAACTTCGTTTTCAAGCTTGTGTTCTTCTACGGATTTCTGCAAAAGTTCAACAATCTCGGAAGACCCCTTAAGATAGCAAGAGCTGCCTACGCAAACCTGAATGACCATAAAATTTATACCTTTGCTTTAATTTCGTTTTCAAAGAATTCTTCAACCGTCTCTGCGTTTACGGAATGGAACGCATCGTCAACGGAAACGCAAACGCCCTGCTGGCATTTGCCCATACAGAATGTACCGCAGAGTTCGACCTTATCGCCAAGATTATTCTCGCCGATGAGACGCTGGAGCTGTTCGATAACTCTACGTGAGCCTTTAAGGTGGCAAGAACTGCCGATGCATACTGTAACTTTCATTGTTGTTTCTCCTTTAACATATAAAGTAATGATTGCTTTGTGAAACCGGTTATCTGCCGCAAAAACCATTCACAACAAAATGCGCAGTTTTTGCTTAATTTTATATATTATAACATTTTTCGTTTGGGAAATCAATACAAAAGAGAAAAGAGTGTATCATAAATATACAGTATTTTCTCTTTATATGCTTTAATTTTTATTTTTTCTTTCTTTTGAATATATAGCTTCTGAACAGCATTACATTCATTACCAAAAACAGCACTCCAAAAAGAATAAGAGTAAGCAAGGGCTTCTTGGGTGCGAGGGTTGCAAGAAGCATCATAGGGAATCCGAAAACTATTGCAGGGAAATTCTGGTAAACCAGATTATCCGAAACGGGGGTGCGGAATTCGCCGTCTATTTCGCGGAGAAGTATAACACCGGTAGATGCGGTGCCGGTAAGCATACCGTACATTGCAAGGAACTGTTCTTCTGCGTATTCGGAGAAAAGAGTTTTTGCAACGAAACGATTGTAAGCGTAGGTAGCGACTGTACCCACAACAACGAGAATGGCAATAATTCCCCAATATTTTTCAAGCATATCAAGGCGGATGGCGGCGATACCCGCAACCACCATAATATCAAAGAAAAAGTTGCCTGCACGGGTCAAGAGGAAGTTATTTGTATACTGTCTTTTCACCAGCTTCTTCTTGTTGAGGAAATTAAGAACGGTTTTTACCAAGGTAGCACAAAGCACACCCAAAAGGAAGTTAAAACCGTAAACGACAGATTTCATTCCCGGCAAAAGGTGGCCGAGCCCGAACATAAGCATATATGCAAACAGATAAGAAACAGCCATAAGGGCTATTTGCACTGTCATTTTATCCATGCTTTCCTGCATGGGAATTTCGTTTTCCGATTGTATTTCGCTGTGGATAATGGAGCTTTTGCCGGTGTTTACCACCTTTATCTTTCCTTTTCTGCGAAGGATGTTAAGATGTATAACACCGCCGATGCTGGCGCAAAGGAAGCCGATTGCCGCTATGGTAAGTCCAAAGCTTTTGCCGCCCACAAAGCCGAAATCGCTTTCGTATATACCGCCGTAATTCATTGCCTGACCTGTACCCTGACCGAAGCCGAAGGCGAGAAGAATTCCGGAGGCGGCGAAAAATTCGTCTATAACAAGTGCGGCAACCATAGTTATTCCCATACCCAAAAGCGCCTGCAAAAGATAGGTTCCAACGGTGGTAACGCCGGTATTGAAAATTTCGGAAGTGCGCTTTTTGTTAAGCTTGCCGCCCGTAGTCTTTAATGCGGTGGCTATGAAGCCCAGCGCCAGTGTGTGGTATGTAAGTGTTTCCAGCGTGGCAGAGCCGTTACCGCCGAAAAACGCAGTATCAAACAACACATCGTCGGTAATAAGCTTATATACAAACGCCACGGCCAGCAATATTACGCCGCCCAGAACAGACGTGGGAATAAGAGATTTTTCCAAAAACGGTACGGATTTTTTAAGTATGTTTGCAACCAGCAGGCTTCCGAGAAGCACTGCAAACAGCATAAAGCTGCCCCAAACACTAAAGTCCCAAAAATTTATCATTGTTTTCTCCTGTAATATTTTTATAGCGGTAATAAAAATGCAAATATTTCAAAGCGTTAAATCGCTCACTTCCTTTAAGCTGGTATAAATTATCTCCGTAATATATATTCAGCTTGTTTTTTCCCAATACCGAAACCTGGGAAACGGAAGCGAAATCAAAAACAAGTTCGTTTACCGTGATACGGTCGCCGTAAAGAGAAACTGTCGCATCCTTTTTTAAAAGATATCTGTTTTTGTATGGAATGATACGGTAAAGCTTTGTATTTTCGGTATACAGAGGAGATTCTGTAAAATCCGTGGTATTAAGAGAATTTATGTATTGCTCCTGATAATCATACCAATCCGCAACGAAACGGAAGGGATGCTCGTATCCCACGCCCTTGAACTCCTTGGTTACGGTATACTCCGCTTCCCTGCCGCATTTGCAGCATTTTATAAAAGCACCACTGCTGTGGAATTCGGAAAGACCGCAGAAAGGACAAACGTATATACAACGCTCAAGATAATTTGCGCGGTTTTTGTGGAAAAACTTACCGTCTGCTGTTCCTTCGTTTACGTACAGTCCTTCTTTTATACATTCATAAAGCTGATCATCGGACATAGCCTTGTATTCTTCAGGCTCGATAACGCGGGAAACATACCCTCTCATTTCGCCTTTTCGGGTAACGTCGCTCCAACGGGGCTGGACACCGTAACCTCCCTCAAGACGGTACAGCGCTATGGGAAGAGAAAGCTTTTTTGCCAAGGAAACTATGGCGGGGTTCATATATTCGGTACGTCCGCTGTAAGTACGGTTGCCCTCCGGCGCAATAACTATACTGCCGCCCTCTCTGGCAACACGGAGACAGGTCATAACCGCTTTTATATCTGTCGTTTGTTTTTTTATGGGAATGGGCGCGGCGAGAAATTTGATCAGCTTGGAAACAAAGCCTTTGGAAAAGATATCCTCGGTAGCAAGATAATACATTGTCTTGCGGTTGAAGGACATACCCACAAAAAACTGATCAAAGGGGGTCTGATGGTTTAACAGCACAAGATACTGCCTTTTCGGATCCGCAATTTTTTCTATTTTAATGCCGTACTTAATGCGGGAATAAGGATAAATGACAAGGAACAGCAGATTGGTAACAACTGTGTGCCTGAACTTTATCCATTTTTTATTTTTCTTTGCGCCCATTAAAAACAACCCCGGATAAAAATAATAGATATTTATAATATAATAACAGTTTGAAGTTGATTTGTCAAATATTAATATGTTAAATTTGTTAACTTTATTCACGAAATATGAAAAAAAGAGGCTGTAACCAACCTCTTTTTGCGTGTTTATTCAAATATGCAATCAAAAATTCAAAAAACTGAAAGGCAGATATTCTGAATTACTTTTGCCCGTGTCTGCATTTTCTACAATAAGCACCTTGGCATCTTCGGAAACGACTATGTTGTGCCAAGCGCCTTTTTTCACTACGTAGGAACGGAACTTTTCCATAACAACCTCCGTTGCGTTTTCGCCCATAAAAAGGGATGCTTCCCCTTCCAAAAGTATAAACACCTCGTCGGTTTCGTTATGCCGTTCCAGATACGTAATCCCCTCTTTGGTAAACATAGGAGCGTGATTAAGATAGGCTATGCGCCAAGTACCGTATCTGAAATGGGAAAAATATCCTTTACCCTCGTAATCCAATACCAAAAGTTCTTCCATTGTTACTGCTCTTTTCTTATAAGTTCGTTAAGGTAATCGGGATAAAGCTGGGATGCCATACCGCCGTCCACAATAAGCTCGGAACCGGTTACGTTTTTGGAAAGGTCGGTGCCGAAATACCATACTGCGTTTGCGATATCGTCGAAATCCGAAATATCCCCTATGGGGGTAAGCTTGCCGCTTATTGCGCTGCTTCCCATTGCTTCCCAACGGGCGGTTTTGATAGTACCGGGCAGCACCACGTTGCTTCTTATGCCGTATTTGCCCAGGTCCACCGCAATAGCTTTGGAAAGTGAGTTTATACCGCCTTTGGAGGCACAGTATGCGCTGCGGTTGGGAATTGCTCTGTATGCGGTATTGGAAGATATAAACACTATACTTCCCTTCCCTTTTTCACGCATGCGCAAAGCCGCCTGACGTACGATAGTAAAGTTCCACACCAAATTGGTTTCAAACACTCTGCCGAACTCTTCTACGGGAACGGAAAAGAAATCCATACCCTTGGAAGGATCGGTGCCGAATCCCAGATCTGCGGCGCAAAGTACTACCGTTTCCACAAAAACGCCGTTTTTGTCTATATCGTTAAATATATCTATTACCTGCTGTTCATTGCGGATATTGCATTCGTATCCCTTTGCAAAAACGCCATAGGTGCTTCCAAGCTTTTCTGCCGCTTCGGCTGCATCGGTTCCGTTTCTGCCGGTAACGATAACGCTCCGGCCGTTTTGTGCAAAAACCTCTGCTATTCTGTATCCGGTACCTCTGCAAGCGCCGGTTATAAAAACTGCGTTTTTCATAGGAAGCACTCCTTAGAAATAAAATTCACTTTTTGCGGGGCGGATATCCGTAAGCGCACCGGTATAATGGCGGAGAGTATGAGGCTGGTAAGGATGCTTGAGGCACTCTTCCTCGTTTATCTCTATACCGAGACCGGGCTTGGAGGGAATGGTGATGTATCCGTCTTTATATTCCAGAGATTCGTTTGTAACGTCCTTACGCCACTCAACGTCGCTGTACATTATTTCAAGAATGGAGAAATTGGGACAGCAAGCGGCGATCTGAAGGGTTGCGGCGTTTGCCACGGGTCCCGAAGGATTGTGAGGTGCAAAAGGAATGTAATATGCTTCTGCAACCGCGGCGATCTTTTTAAGCTCCATAATACCGCCGGCATGGGAGATATCCGGCTGGATATAGTCTGCCGCCCGCATTTCGAACAGATCCTTATAGGATTTAAGGGTGTAAAGTCTTTCACCTGCGGAAATAGCCACGGGGGATTTATCACGCACTGCCTTAAGCGCCTCCAGATTATCGGGAGGTGTAGGCTCTTCAAACAGCATAGGCTTGAACTGCTCCAGCTCTTTGGCGATCTTTATACCCGTGGGAACGTTAAATCTGCCGTGACCTTCGATAAGCAGATCAACGTCGTTGCCCACCGCATCTCTTACCGCTGCCACACATTCAAGAGCGGTATTAAGGTCTTTATTTGAAATTTCAAGATAGGATTTTCCAAAAGGATCCCATTTCATTGCGGTGATACCGCGCTGAACGGCAATACGGGCTTTTTCCCCGAATTCTGCGGGAGTTTTTGCACCTGCAAACCAACCGTTTACGTATATACGCACTTTATCGTTAACTCTGCCGCCCAAAAGCTGGTATACGGGAACACCCAAGGATTTACCCAGAATATCCCACAAAGCGCACTCAACTGCGGAAAGCGCAGACATAAGCACAGCACCGCCGCGCCAATATGCGTCTCTGTATATATCGTGAAAATGCTTTTCCACGTCAAGAGGATTTTTACCTACAAGATATTCCTTTATATGCTCAACTGCGCCGATAAGGGCTTTTTCTTTATATTCGAGGGTGGCTTCTCCCACACCGTCAATACCCGCATCGGTATAAATCTTTACAAACACCCAGTTGGTGCGGAAGCAATCCACAGTAAAACATTTAACGTCTGTTACCTTCATAATTCTATCTCCTTATATATCTGAGGAATTATTGTATTTGTAAATTCAAACCCGTCGGCTGTTTTAGTATCGAACATACCGAAATGCACGGGAACGGCATATTTGGGCGCCACACGCGCCGCAAAGCAGGAAGCATCACACACATTCATATTGTTTCCCACACCGTTTATGGGGAGAAAGAGCGCGTAAATATCATCGGGAAGATCGGAGAATATTTCTTCGTTATACAACGTGTCCCCCGTTACGTAATACTTTTTGCTTCCCGTATCTATAACCACACCGATAGCAGCAAGATCGCTGTGCTCTGCCTTTACTGCGGTAAAGGTTATGCCCTTTTCTGTCCAAGAAGTATGGCGGTTAAAGCAAACGTAATTGTTGTTTCCGCCGAAGGAGCGCACCTTTTCCCACACGGAACGGGGAGAAAGAACTGTTATTCCCGAATCGGCTGTCAAAAACAGCTTTGCAGTTTCGGGGTCGTAATGGTCGAGGTGATTATGGGTGAAAACGAGTATATCCGGCTTAATATCAAAAAACGTTTCGTCTACAGGAACGCGGCGGTAGTTTTGCGGTTCTATTTCCTTCACGCTGTCAGAAAGATAAGGATCTACCATAACAGTGCAGGTATCGAATTCGAACAAAAGGCCCGCTTGTCCAAGCCAAGTTACACGGTTCATAACGTACCTCCTATATATTGCTTAGCGCTTTATTTTAGCACAACAAGCATATTAAGTCAATAAAAAACCGTTCGCAAAGCGAACGGTTTTAAATATTAAACGTATTTCAGATACAGCAAATACATTACGCCGGACACAGCCAGAAAAAAGAGACCGGTAAAAACTATATAACCGAATTTAATCTTTTTCCCGCTTCTGCTTTCACGGTAATCATAGAAGGTTTCGTGCTTTAACTTTCTGTTTTTACGGAACATACCCCAAAAGGATTGTAAACCGTAAACGATCATATCGAATGTTCCCTCGTTGGAAGAAAACACCAACAGTCCTCCGCAGGAAAGCAAAGTACCTGCTATGAAGAAAGCATCGCACAGCGTATGAAATATTTTAACGGGTTCTGTTTCCGAAAAAATACCTCTGTACCAGACTATTAAGAATGTAGATAACAAACCTATAGCCAGTGTTATTAAATACTTTTTTAAGGTTTTCATTTTGCAGTTTCTTGATACTCTTTTTGATATTTCTCAAATTCTTCCGTGTTGCACAGTACATAGTGACCGGGATATACTTCACGCATGGAAGGTCCTTCGGCAGAATAATCGTGATCCAGCATAGGATTGTAAACTATTCTCTGTCTGTTCTTTTCGGTTATAGGATCGGGCAACGGAATTGCAGAAAGCAAAGAACGGGTGTAGGGATGGAAAGGATGAGCAAACAGCTCGTCACTGGTGCCAAGCTCTACTATCTTACCGTAGTACATAACTGCGATTCTATCGGAGAAATATTTAACAACCGCAAGGTCGTGAGCGATAAACAGAACGGTGAGTCCCATTTTCTGGCTGAGCTCATGAAGCAGATTGATTACCTGAGCCTGAATGGATACGTCCAAAGCAGAGATAGGTTCGTCTGCGATAATAAGCTTGGGGTTCATAATAACAGCACGTGCAATACCGATACGCTGTTTCTGACCGCCGGAAAATTCGTGGGGATAACGGGTTGCGTGTTCTTTTACCAAGCCAACTGTTTCCAGAATTTTGTATACCTGCTCGTCGATATACTTCTTATCCTTGATACCGCGTATAATAAGACCTTCTGCGATAATTTCACGTACGGTCATACGGGGGTCAAGAGAAGAAACGGGATCCTGGAAGATCATCTGTATCTCGTTGGTAAGCTGGTTTTTGCTCTTTGTACGGGACCATTTCTTGTGGTCCTTAACAGCGGCTTTCATTGCAGCACGGTTTTGAGCAATAGTAGCTTCCAATTCTTCCTTGGATATCTTTTGTTCCTCAAAATCCTTGCGAGCCTTCTTTATAGCGTCCTTATAACCGCGGGTACCTGCGCAGATACGCTCACCCTTGTAATATACGGAACCGCCGGTGATATCGTAAAGACGGATTATGGAGCGTCCGGTAGTGGTTTTACCACAGCCGGATTCGCCAACCAAACCGAATACCTCACCCTTATAAACGTCAAAGCTTACTTTATCAACAGCCTTGAGTTCACGCTTGCCCATTTTGAAATACTGCTGGAGTTCTCGAACACTTAATAATACTTCTTTGTCCATATTATTTTCCATTGTCTTCTCTCTCCTTTTTCATACGCTCGATACGCGCCTTGATAAGCTGAGGCATTTCAACAGCGGGAGCGTTGGGATGAAGCAGCCATGTAGCAGCGTAATGGGTGGGTGTGATCTCAAACAGAGGAGGCTCTTGCTCGAAATCGATTTCAAGAGCATATTTGTTTCTGGGTGCAAAAGCATCGCCCTTGGGAGGGAAATGCATATCGGGAGGAGTTCCGGGAATGGAATCCAAACGCTCGGTAGTATGCAGATCGGGCATACTGCTGAGAAGCGCCCAGGTATAGGGATGTGCGGGTTCGTAGAATACTTCTTCGGAAGTACCTTTTTCTACTATCTTACCTGCGTACATTACCGCAATACGGTCTGCCATATTTGCAACAACGCCCATATTGTGGGTAATAAAGATTACGGAAAGGTTTCTTTCCTTCTTGATCTTGTTGATGAGCTCCAGTATCTGCGCCTGAATGGTAACGTCAAGAGCAGTGGTAGGCTCGTCACAGATAAGGATATCGGGGTTTGCGGAAAGTGCAATAGCAATAACCACACGCTGTCTCATACCGCCGGAAAGCTCAAAGGGATACTGGCGGAAACGGGTTGCAGGTTCGGAAATACCAACCTCTTCCAAAAGCTTGATCGCTTTTGCTTTGGCGATACGCTTGTTCATCTTTACAACAAACTTGGAAGCCTGATCTTTGAAGAAATCAACGATTTCAATAACGTGAGCGTTTGCATCAAAACGTGTATCGTCAACAATTTTTGCGTTGTAGTGGTTATAAAGGTTTTCGATTACCTTACAGATATTACTTCTCTTAAGATCAAGATCTACGATAACCTGAGGAGTAAGTGTCCAATCGGGCTTACGTCCCTTTGAGATGATAGCATCGTATTTTGCCTTGTTCTTAAGATAACGCTTTTCCTCTACAGGGTTTTTCTTAACACCCTCAAAGTATTCCTTGACAGCTGTTGCCAGTGCGGAAGCGAATACGTATTCTACACTGTCTTTCTTAACCGCAAGACGGTCAATTCCCTTACCAACCTTTGCGCTGAGGGATTTAACGTAGCCTGCAGATGTTTTTTCATCCAGCTTTGCGGTGGAAAAATACTTGAGCGCCGCTTCGAGATCGGGCAAGCAAGCCTTTTTCTGCGCCATTGCTTTTCTGTGAGAATGAACAACACCTTTCTCTGCAGTTGCAATGAAGTTGTACATAAAGTTCTCATCAAGGAACTTACGGGTCATAGCGTTCATCTCGGCAACATCCATCTTGCTTACGTCAGCATTGGGTTTGGAGATGATGTAGTAACCCAGAGTAAAGAAGTTGGGCTTTTCTTTATTAAGTGCCTGCTTAACCAAACCGCTGATCTCTTTTAAAACAGCAATAGCGTTTTCACGGTCAGCGTTCTTGCCCTGAGCAATGATCGCATCCATCTTTTCGGATTTTGCTTCGGGAATAACGTAAGGATTTGCGCACTGAACAAATACCTTGCGAAGCTTTT
>JAGCNA010000280.1 GCA_017646185.1 Clostridia bacterium | reverse complement strand
TTTGTGTATTTTACACCAAAGGAAGGAATTTGTCAACCGCATATTGATTTTTGAAAAAAACGGAGTTATAATAACTCCTTGCAAGGAGTAAACACTATGAAGTTATACAATTTTTTTAAGAAAAAGCCATACACACTGCTTTCCATGTATTGGTTTATACAGATATTATGGTATCAGATAGCATTGAAGGTTTCGATATTCGGAAACGAAGTTATTATGATTCCTTTTAACAGCATAGATAATCTGATCCCCTTTTGCGAGTGGTTTATAATCCCTTACGTATTATGGTATCCCTTTATTTTGTGCGTAAACGTATATCTTGCCCGCAAAGGCGAAAAGCGGGAATATATGTACCTTGCACTTATGACCATTATCGGTATGGTGATATGTATGGGCGGTAACACGATCTTCCCCACCGAGATAATACGGGATGAAAACCTCATCGAAAACCTTGGAAGAAGCAACATACTTACAAGGTTTACCGCATTTATTTATTCCTGCGATAATCCGCCGAGACTGGTTTTCCCCAGTATGCACGTATACGGCTCCGTAGTGCTTGCGGCGGCAATGCTTCGCTGCAAGGCGGCAAAGCTTTGGATGAACATTGCAAGCGTAACTCTCTGTGTGCTTATATGTCTTTCCACAATGTTCATTAAACAGCACTCTATTATTGATTTTGCATCTGCAATACTGCTGTTTACCCTGCTTCACATCGGTTATATAATTATTATAAAAATCAAAAACAACAAAGGTATCCGTTAACATAACACGGATACCTTTTCTTTTGTAAAAATATTAATCAAGCATCTTAAGCACATCGGGGAACGGCTGCAAAGAGCGTTTCAGAATACCGTTCATACACGCAATGGCGACACCGTAGTTGACCATTGGTATTCCCTGCTGTTTTGCAAGGGACATTCTGTACGTCATCTCGGTTTCGTTAAGCATACATCCGCCGCAATGAATAACCAGAGAAAACTGTGATAAATCCTTGGGAAAATCGTTGCCCGAAGAAAACACCAGTTCAGGTTCTGCGTTTGTGTATTTACGTATCCAAGCGGGTATTTTCACACTGCCGATATCGCCGCACTGGCGGTGGTGGGTACAGCCTTCGGATATAAGTACTTTTTTGCCGTTTGTTAGCTCTTTTAAAGCCTTTGCGCCCGAAACAAGAGAAGTAAGATCTCCTTTATAACGGGCAAAAAGTATGGAAAAAGAGGTTAACATAACATCTTCGGGTACATCCTTTGAAACTCTGCCGAAAGCTTGGGAATCGGTTATGACAAGCTTGGGCGGATTTTTTAAAGCGGCAAGCGTTGCTTTAACTTCCGTATCCTGACAGCAGACGGGAATACAATGAAAATCCAGCAGTTCTCTTAAGGTTTGTTGCTGAGGGAGGATAAGTCTTCCTTTGGGGGCGGATTCGTCGATAGGCATAACCAGCACTACCGTATCCCCTGCCGAAACAAGATCCCGCAGAATATATTTTTCTTGCTTTTTTACTTTGGATTTTCCCAAAAGAGTTTTAAGCGTTTCTATATTTTCACCGGTTTGAGAAGAAACCGAAACACCCTCGTGGGTAATATTTGCTTTGCCCAGATCGGCTTTTGTATACACCACCAGATAGGGCACGCCCCGTTCTTTTATCAGAGCAAGCACTTGCTCGTCTTCGGCGGTAAAGCCTGCGGTTCCGTCAACCGCCAGCACCGCAAGATCGGTGGAAGCAAGGGTGCGCAGGGTTTTTTCCACACGCTTTTCGCCCAGCTCGCCCATATCGTCAAATCCGGGAGTATCGGTAATAAGCACCGGTCCTATGGGAAAAAGCTCCATTGCCTTTTTAACGGGATCTGTGGTGGTGCCCGCCACATCCGAAACTACGGAAAGCTCCTGCCCCGTAACAGCATTTACAAGGCTGGATTTGCCTGCGTTTCTTTTGCCGAAAAAGCCTATATGCAATCTTTCTCCCGAAACAGTTTGGTTTAAAGACATATGTTTTCTCCTATCAGAATCGGAAATCACGTCTGTTGGAAGCACGGATATCCGTAATGTTCTGAATTGCTATATCTTTTACTTTAAAATTGGTTATTTTTTCAAGCTCGGTTTCCACCATCTTGTAGCCCACAGCCTTGGTTTCGGGGGAAGCGTAGTCTTCAAGATATTCGGAAAGTGTCATAAGTGCGTTGGGATGACAGCAGTTGATTATCTGTCCCGATTTGCAAAGGCTCATAAAACGGTCGCCGGTTC
>JAGCNA010000279.1 GCA_017646185.1 Clostridia bacterium | reverse complement strand
GATACAGTAGGTAAATCCTCTGTCGCTCATAAAATCTCTTGCATAAGAGAGTACTGCGGAATGCAGACGGGCAATATTTCCGGTACGGTAATAAAAGCCGTTGCCCGCAACCTTACGAGCGGCGTCAAGGTCAATACCGGTAAGGCGCTCCATAATATCGGTGTGGTAGGGGATCTCAAAATCGGGGGTAACGGGTTCGCCGAACTTTTGCAGTTCAACGTTTTCGCTGTCGTCCTTGCCGATAGGAACGGAAGGGTCGATAATGTTGGGAATAACCATCATTATCTTGTTTATCTTTTCGGCATATTCTTCTTCCAGCTTTTCAAGCTCTGCAAGTCTTTGGGCGTGAGCGTTTGCGGTTGCTCTTGCGGCTTCCGCTTCTTCCTTTTTGCCCTGACCGTACAACGCGCCTATCTGCTTGGAGATACGGTTTCTTTCCGCACGGAGATTATCTGCCTCCTGCTGTGCGGCACGGGATGCTGCGTCAAGCTCTATAACCTCGTCAACAAGAGGGAGCTTGTTTTCCTGAAACTTGTTTTTAATGTTCTGTTTTACGATATCGGGGTTGGTTCTTAAAAATTTAATATCAAGCATTTTATTTTACTCCTCAAAGAAAGTGCTTCCGCACAAAGATTTTATAAGTTGCTCCAGGTCTTCCGTTCCGGAGTACGCAATGGAGAGCTTGTTGCCGTTAATAGATACTCTTCTGCCCACCTGCTCACTCACCTTGCTCTCAAGCCGTTTGTAATACTCGGTTTCCACAGGGCTTTTAACGGGTAGAGGCTTGTTTTCCATTATCCGTTTTACCAACGCTTCGGTTTCTCTTACCGAAAGCATACCGGATATTATATTGTTCGCGTGGGCGTAAATCGCCTGCTCCGTAAGCTTTTCCGTAAGGGGAAGCAAAGCGCGGGCGTGGCCGTATGTAAGCTTGTCCTCTCTCACCAGATTAAGCACGGTTTCGGGAAGCTTTAAAAGACGCAGAATATTAGCTACCGCCGCACGGGATTTACCCACCTACTGTGCCGCCTGCTCTTGGGTAAGAGAATAATTTTCTATCAGGTCTTTATAACCGAATGCTTCTTCAACGGGATTAAGGTTTTCTCTTTGCAGGTTTTCTATAAGAGATATTTCCGCTGCGGAAACCTCGTCGGTATCCTTAACCAAAACGGGCACTTCCGTAAGTCCCGCCAACCGTGCGGCGCGCCAACGGCGCTCACCGGCAATAATGCCGTAATATCCGTTGCCCATATCCCTTACCATGATAGGCTGTATAATACCGTGTTCCTTTATAGATTCCGCCAATTCCTCCAACAGCGCGGGGTCAAACTTTTTTCTCGCCTGTGCGGGGTTGGGCTCTATATTTGTAAGCCGAACCATAGTAACGCCGCTGCCGCCGGGGGAGGATATTTCGTATTCGTTATCAAACATAAGGGCGTCAAGCCCTCTGCCAAGTCTTTGTTTATCTGCAGATTTTGCCATAATTTATCACTTGCACCTTTCTGTAAATTCTTCTGCCAACGCAGAGTATGCCGCCGCGCCCTTTGATGAACGGTCGTAATCCACAATAGCAAGACCGTAACTGGGCGCTTCGGAAAGTTTTACGTTTCTCG
>JAGCNA010000278.1 GCA_017646185.1 Clostridia bacterium | reverse complement strand
CACCAGTTTTCTTCTTCGCTGGTTTCGGATTCGTCCTCCGGAGGTTCTTCCTCGTCGGGCTTTTCGTATTTAAGATGCTCAAGACAGATTCGGTTGAAGGGAAGGTCGGTTCCGCTTGTACCGAAGTAATAACGCTTTTCGATCTCTTCTTCCAGATCTTCGTCATATTCCATATAGGTGCCTGCCAGATTATCATAGAAGGGCATAGTGGGATCGATGGGATACTCATATCCTACGGGAATGTCGCGGTAGGTGAACTGAGCATCGGTAACGGTTACTTGTCTTAAAAAGATACGGGAGGGTACGTGACGGAAGCCCAGCGTAATTACGGAATCGCAATCACAGCCCGGCATACATACCGCCTGCGTTTCGCTGTCCCAATTTACTGCGACGTGGGTAGTACACTCGATAGAGGGAAGCGTGTCAAGAGTAAAGTATCCTGTTGCAACACAGCTTGCTCCGCCGCTTAAAATATGCATAGCATCGTTTTCGCAGGCTTCGGTAACCAAATGTCCGGACATAGTGCAGTATTCTGCGGTCAAAACGCTGCCGGGACGCTCGAATTCGAGAGCATACTCTATATCGTTTTCATCCATATACGCATAGATCTTTTCAAAGGTATAATCCCAAAGCATAGCGGCGGGATTGTATTTATCTATGGTAATGGTCTTGTTGTTATCATAGCCGTACCAGCAGCATGCAACGAAATCGGGTGTATATCCTGCGAAATAGTAGTCACGCATAGAGGTGGTGGTACCGGTCTTACCGCAAATTTCAAGTCCGGGCACCTTGTTTTTAAGCGTGATAGCAGCGTAACCCGTACCGCCTCTTTCGTGGATGGTGCTCTTGAGCAGACGTCCCATAATATAAGCGGTGTCTTCGCTGTAAACTACCTTTTGGTTTGTGCTTTTTTCCAAAAGTATCTCATCGTTTATATTAAGCACTTTTGTATAAAGTCTTGCTTCCGACCACACGCCTTCGTTGGCAAGCGCCGTATAAGCCTGAGTCATTTCCATAACGGTTACACCGTAAGTGAAACCGCCCAGTGCCAGAGGCGCTTCTGCTTTGTCGGATTGCTCTATGGTAGTAAAGCCAAGATCTTTTGTAAGATGTCTGTATACCTTTTCAATACCCAACTGTGTAAGGGTAGAAACGGCGGTGGTGTTTTTCGATGTCATCAACGCACGCTTTAACGAAACGAGACCTTCGTATTTCATTTCTGCGTTGCTGGGCCAGTATTTATCGTTTACTATCATTTGGGGGACATCGTCGATAGCACTTCCGTAGGTATACAAGCCCTCGTTAACCGCCAACGTATAGACAGAAAGGGGTTTTATGGAAGAACCGGGCTGGCGTTTACTCATAGTGGCACGGTTAAGACCGCGGGAATCCTTCTTTTCGCCTCTGCCGCCTACAAGTCCCAAAACGTCGCCGGTATCGGGGTCGATAATTACCATCGCACCCTGAGATTTAACACCGCTGACATTGGGCCAGTACTGGTCATCTTCAAAAACTTCCTCCAGCATGGATTGGATATTGGGATCCATACAGATATATATCTTCAATCCGCCGGAATAGATAAGGTTTGATGCGGTACTGCGGTCATATCCGTATTCTTCGTTCAGATCTACTATAAGCTGTTCGATAACCGCATCAATATAATAATTGTGTATCTTCGTAGTGGTATCAACACCGTCACCGGAATACAAAACAAGGGGAGCATCGTGGGCAGCATCAAATTCCTCTTGGGTTATCTTTTCGTGCTTGAGCATTTCTCTGAGCACCAGATTACGTCTTTCCAGATTGTTTTCGGGGTTGAGAATAGGATCGTAAAATATAGGTGATTTACCGATAGCGGCTATAGCGGCGCATTCAACAAGGGTGAGCTCATCAAGCTCTTTGTTGAAGTAGGTTTCCGCCGCAGCGCGCACACCGTTTGTATTCTGGGAAAGGTATATGGTGTTCAAATACATTTCCAGAATTTCGTATTTCGAATATTTTTCTTCAACGTCCAAAGCGCGGAATATCTCCTGCACTTTTCTTTGAATGGTGGCTTCGTTTTCACCGGATACGTTTTTGATCAGCTGCTGGGTTATTGTACTTCCTCCGCCGTAATTGGAGCTGGTGGGGATAAAGAAGTTGAATATTGCAGAGAATGTACGCTTTGCATCCACGCCCTTGTGGTTCCAGTATCGCTGGTCTTCGATAGAAACATACGAATCGATCAGCGTCTGGGGAATATCGCTGTAGTTAACCCACAGACGGTTTTCGCTGCCATAAAGACGATCGTCCTCCAATTCGTGCTCGTTGCCTTCTTCATCGACCCATATTATCTGGGTTGCCTGATCGGATGTAAATTTAAGATTATCCAATCCCGTGTATTCAAGGTCTACGAAGTTTCTTATATAGATAAGAAAGGCGCAGGCGACGGCGATACCCGTAACGGCACAAACAAGCATTACGGTAAGCAAGGCGTTAAGGATGTAGGACAGCGCTTTGTTGATTATAAACCACGCCACACGGAAAGGATACCACTTGGCATTTTTGTTTATGCTGTCAAGTGTCTTTTTACGGTGTATCATACGCTTTTTACCCGCAGGCTTATCCGCCATCTGACGAAGGGTTTGAGTGTCAGCCTCGCCGATAATTATCGTCTTTTCGTTTTGTTCGCTTTGTTGGGTGTTGTTTTCGTTCATTTGCTTCACCTTTTAATTTTTTTGGCAACGTTTCCGTTCCCAAGTAAGCTTTCAAGCTTATTGAGCAGTGCGTCTGTTATGTCGCACTTTACTTCTTTAAGCTTAAGCAATTTCTTTTCTTGCTCGTAATATAATATTACTTCGCTGTCTCCGGAGTGTTTTTTAATTAAATCCACCGCTGTATCCGCATTTTTTGCATTTTGCCCGTTTATACGTAAATACAGATCGGGCACAGCCGCATGCTTTTGGGCGATATTGCAGGTGCGGAGCAGCAATTGCACCGAATCCTTCTCGTTTTCGTTTTCCGCCTCTCTGTAGTCTGCATCGCCGGTAAATACCAGCACGCCGCCTTCCTTTAAAAGACTGCGGAATTTTTCGTACACCTTGGGGAAAACGATAACCTCCATGCTTCCTTCGGTATCTTCAACCTGCAAAAAAGCCATTTCGGTGTTGTTTTTGGTTGTCTTG
>JAGCNA010000277.1 GCA_017646185.1 Clostridia bacterium | reverse complement strand
GGGACCCCGGAAACGCTGTAGAACGCTTTTTCGCAAGCGGGATATGGCACCCCAAAAATGCGTGCATTTTTGGGGACCCCGTCGGGAGCTGTAGTAACCTACAGCCAGCGAAGCGAAAATGCGTAGAAACGAAAAATAAAAAGAAAATTCCGTAGAGGTTTTTACTTCTACGGAATTTTTACATTATAATATGTGTCGTGGGGGGGCGGGACGTCGAGGACGTCGTCCCCTACATTCGGTGCAGAACCTTACTGCACATTAAACCATTTTTGCGTTTCGATCTACAGTGTTGTGGCGAGCCAAGATTACTCGAGAATGTTGGAGGTGATCTGATCTACACCCCATGACGCCAGCTGCTCTGCCACCTTGGGATCGTCTACTGTCCAAGCGTTTACTACCAGACCGCGGCGGTGTGCTTCCGCTACCCGCTCTTCGGTAAGGAGTCCGTAGTATGCGTCAAGGTCGATACCATCTCTCTGCAGGTTATCAAAGAGATCGTCTGTCCACTGCCAAGCAAGGAACTGGCAGGGGTGACCGGGAACAACCTCGTGAAGACGGGTAAGGTTTTCGTATGCGAAGGAGATGAAGATAACCTTATCCAGATACTCTTCTTTTTTGATTATCTCTACCATTTCTGCGATATGCTCTACGGGGTAAACGGTCTTGAATTCAAGGACGCAAACCTTATCGTAGCGTTTGCAGGTGCGTACGTATTCTTCCAAAGTGGGAATACGAAGGTCTGCACGCTTGGTAACGCCGTCGATATCTGTAAGAACCAGAGAACGAAGGGTATCGAAGGTGGATTCGAAGATGGTGAGATCGTCTATTGCTGTGCGCTTTGTGGATGTATCGTGATGAAGCACGTATTTGCCGTCAAGAGTGCGGTATACGTCGGTCTCTACGCCGAAATAGCTGCGCTGACCTGCGGCAACGAAAGCCACGTTGGTGTTTTCTCTTTCCAGACCGGAAAGACCTCTGTGGGCAACAACTACGGAATTTTTCTTGTTGAATTTAATTGTATCCATGTTTTTTCTCCTTTGGATAAAATTTATTATATTTCTGCTTTGATAGTTATAATTTCAAAGGGTTTAAGGGTGAGTGTACCGTCTGCGGGGAGATCGTACAGATATTTTTCCGTAAGATCGCAAACGTATGCTTTTTTATGGGGGAAATTAAACTTAACCGTTACCTCGGCTTCGCTGTTGTGTCCCTCATAACCGCGGAGGATATATCCCTTGCCGTCCTCTGCGGGGCAGAAGGTTTCAAAATACACTCCCTCTCCCGTAGTGGTGAAGGGGGCAAACGCAGTTTCGCCCTGCGCCGTTTTGTAGGTTACGGGAGGCTCGTTAAGGACGTACGCACTTTCTATAACACCCGCATCCCTGAAATCTCCCTTAAAGGGCAGGAGAGAATATGTGAATGAGTGTGTATCCAGATCTATAAACTCGTTGGCATAGCCGGAGCATTTGATAAGCGAAAGGCGTATGGTGGATCCGTCTGCGGAATAGCCGTATTTGCAATCGTTAAGGATTGCAATTCCCTTGCCGTGGTCCGCCACAATGCCGTATTTATGGGCGCAGACCTCGAACCGAGCCTGATCCCAAGAGGTGTTTTTGTGGGTGGGACGGGAAACGTGGCCGAACTGGATATCGTATATAGCTGTATCCGTGTTCACTGCGCCGTCAAAGGCCGTTTTAAGCAAAAGATTTTTCTCTTTCCAATCCACGGTGGTGGAAAAATCTATTCTTCCGTCATAATCGGAAAGGGTGATATACTGGGTGATAACCGAATTCATAAACTTACGCACTATGCGAAGTCCCTTGCGGTGTCCTTCGGTAACCTCACTTACTTCGGAAACATCGTTTATAAGCCACTTCTTTTCCTCGTGGTAATCCTCTACGTTCCAGCTATCGTAATTAAGGGGAATATCCTCGCAGGCATAGAGATAATTTCCCTTGCCGTTAATATATTCGGTTCCCTTTGTGTCCTTAACCGAAACGATATTGTAATCATCATCGAAGGTGACGGTATATTTATCCGATATAATCTGCTTTTTATCTACCTTTACGTTGCAACGGGCTTTTAACGCCTTTACGCGGGCAAAGCCTTTTGCGGGAACTTTGCTTATTTCGTATTCCCCAACCGCGCCTGAAAATTCAAAGGGCAAGGGGTTAAAGGCGGCGATATATTCACCATCCTCTTCTTTTCCCAAAAGGTCTGTAAGAGAAGCGGAAAGCAGTTTTTGGGAATCCGAAAACAGTTCTTCATACTGCTTGCGGCTGTCCGCATACACTTCGGGAATGGAAGAACCGGGAATAAGATCGTGGAACTGGTTTAAAAGGATTATCTTCCAAATCTCGTCCCACTTTGCAAGGGGACATTCCTTGCCGTTTTCT
>JAGCNA010000276.1 GCA_017646185.1 Clostridia bacterium | reverse complement strand
GTATCGTTTCCGGTCTTGCCCGCGACGTGGAATGTACAGACGATATGGGCAACTTGGTTAAGACCATGACCCTTATCCAGACCGATTCTCCCATAAACCCCGGTAACTCCGGCGGACCTCTGTTTAATATAAACGGTCAGGTTATCGGTATAAACACCCTTAAGCTTATGGATGAATTCGAAGGTATAGGCTTCAGTATTCCCATAACCGATGCTATAAAGGTATTTGAAACTCTTGTAAAATACGGCGAACTTCCCGATTACGGGGATACCGATTTCGTAAAGACCTCTCCCAAGCTTCATATCACCGTTATGTCCGTGTCCGACGCCCGCAATACCCCCGAATACGGTAAATTTATAAGCGATGACGCTCCCGACGGAGTTTAC
The DNA here is from genome assembly GCA_017646185.1 of Clostridia bacterium. GTDB lineage: Bacteria > Bacillota > Clostridia > Oscillospirales > CAG-382 > SFLA01. The sequence continues at coordinate 1,352 of JAGCNA010000276.1, read as the reverse complement.
GTAATATCAGTTTCTCCCGGCACCGCAATATATGATGCAGGCTTGGAAATATACGATATCATCACCGAATTCAACGGAGTAACACTTAAAGGCAGAGATGACCTCGCCACAGAGCTTGCGAAATATTCCGCAGGCGAAACCGTTACCATAAAGGTATACCACAGAGGCGAATATAAAACCCTTTCCTTTAAGCTTGATAAAGCAGGATAAAAATCACCCCAAAAATGCGCAAGCATTTTTGGGGTGTTTTATTTCGGGGTCCCCGAGAAACCGTCAGGTTTCTTGGGGTGCTATTCACAGCTTCCTCTGCTGCAGCCGGAGCAGCGGAGCAGGCTGTCTATTGTGTTTTTGATAACGTTTGCAAGGCAGTTATCGGATATGCTGTAAAGCACCTCTCTGCCGTTTCTGCGCACCTTTAAAAGTCCTGCTTCTTTCAGCAGTTTAAGATGGTGGCTCACTGCGGGGGATGACATTCCCACCGCCTCTGCCGTGCTTTGCACGCTGGCTTCCGCATAACACAGATAATGAAATATTTTAAGCCGCGTGGCGTCCGAAAGCAGCTTAAAACTGTCTGCCGCCGCGACGAATGTGTCTTTTTCCATAAAAACACTTCCTTTCTTAAATATTATAATCGTATTTTCGCTAAATGTCAACAAAACCTATTGACTTTATTAAACAACTGGGTATAATAGTATTGACAATGATTAAACAACCGTTTAATCGGAAGGAGAAAACCTGATGAAACGTATATATATGGATAACGCCGCTACCACGGAAATTTCCTCTGCGGCGATAAATGCGATGACCGAAGCGTGGAAGACCTACGGAAATCCTTCCTCCCTTCACGGGGCGGGAAGAGAAGCCTTCTTTATGCTGGATAAGGCGAGAGAAGACGTAGCAAACGCTTTGGGCGCAGATAAGAAAGAAATTTACTTCACCTCCGGCGGAAGTGAAAGCGATAACTGGGCAATAATCGGTGCCGCAAAGGCAATGGCTTTAAAGGGCAAAAAGGAAATAATTTCCACCGCTATCGAGCATCACGCGGTGCTTCACACCCTGAACGCTCTTGAAAAAGAGGGGTTCACCGTAAAGCTTCTTCCCGTTTCTGCGGAAGGATACGTAACCCCCAAGCAGGTGGAAGAAGCGATAACCGAAAATACCGCGCTGGTAACCGTTATGATGGCGAATAACGAGATCGGTACTATCCAGCCCATAGCCGAAATCGGCGAAGTCTGCCGCAGTAAGGGAGTGCTTTTCCATACCGATGCCGTTCAGGCAGTGGGACATATTCCCGTTGACGTAAAGGCGCTTAACGTGGATATGCTTTCTCTCTCCGGCCACAAGTTCCACGG
>JAGCNA010000275.1 GCA_017646185.1 Clostridia bacterium | reverse complement strand
CTTGCACAGCTTCTTAACGGTCTTAACAAGCCTACATCCGGTAAGATTTATCTTGACGGCAGAGATATCTGGGAAAAGCCCAAGGAAATATCCAAAATACGCATTAAGGTAGGACATGCATTCCAATATCCCGAATACCAGCTTTTTGAGGAAACCGTGGGCAAGGATATTGCATTCGGACCCAAGAACATGGGACTTAACGAAAACGAAATAGCCTTGCGGGTCGCGGAAGCGGCAAAGCTGTGCGGTATTCCCGAAGATTCCCTTAACCGTTCCCCTTTTGAGCTTTCCGGCGGACAAAAGCGGAGAGTTGCCATTGCGGGAGTTATGGCTATGCGACCCGAATATCTGGTACTTGACGAGCCTGCGGCAGGACTTGACCCCGTGGGAAAAACCGATATTCTGGGCGGAATTATAAATTACAAAAACGAAACCGACGGCACGGTGGTGCTTATTTCCCACAGTATGGAGGACGTTGCAAAATATTCCGATATGATATTGGTTCTTAAAGAAGGCAAGGTATTTGCCCACGGAACCGTGGAGGAAATATTTTCCGATATCGAATCTCTGGCAAATTCCTCTTTGGATCTGCCCCAGATAACAAGACTGTTTCACGAGCTTAAAAAAAGAGGTCTTTCCCAAAGGGATGACGTTTATACCGTAAAGTTCGGAGAAAAATTATTAAGAGAAAAAGGAATAGCTAATGCTTAAAGATATAACCCTGGGACAGTATTTCCCGGGAGATTCCATTTTGCACCGCACGGATGCCCGCATAAAGATACTTATGCTTGTGGTATATCTGGTTTTCGTGTTGTGCGCAAAAACCGCTTTCGCTTTCGGATTTGTGGTTATAGCCACGGGATTGCTTGTGATAATATCCGAAATTCCCTTGAAAACGGTGCTCAAATCCTTAAAACCGCTGTTGTTCGTTTTGTTGTTCACCGCAATAATAAACCTGTTTTTTGCCAACGGTGACAACATACTCTGGCAATGGAAATTTATAAAAATATACCGAGAGGGTATTGAAAACGCAGTAAAGATGGTGGTGCGCCTTACCAGCCTTGTAACGGGCACCAGTGTACTGCTTACCTACACTACTTCTCCTCTGGATCTTACAGACGGAATTGAACGACTTCTTATGCCCTTAAAGAAAATAGGCGTTCCCGTTCACGATTTCGCTATGATGATGTCTATTGCCTTAAGATTTATCCCCACTCTTATTGAGGAAACGGATAAAATTATTTCCGCACAAAAGGCAAGAGGTGCAGATTTTGAATCGGGCAACGTATTTGCAAGAGCAAAAGCGCTGATCCCTATTCTGGTTCCTCTGTTTGTTTCCGCATACAGACGTGCTTTTGAATTGGCAGAGGCAATGGAATGCCGCTGTTACAGAAGCGGTGTGGGAAAAACCAGAATGAAGGTTATAAAAACCCGCCCTGCAGACTATATTTTTCTTGGAATGTCCATTATTGCCTGCGTTGGTATATTTTTCCTTAATCAGGTGGTGATACCTCTGTGAATTACGCCGTAACATTAGCCTTTGACGGCACCGCATACTGCGGATGGCAGGTTCAGAACAATGCAATAAGTATACAGCAGACGGTGCAGGACGCCGCCGAAAAGGTTTTCGGGGTTCGTCCCAACGTAACCGGATGCTCCCGTACCGATTCCGGAGTTCACGCCCGTGAATACGTTTGCGTTATTTCCGACGTTGCGGAGATTTCCGAAACCGGTCTGCCTCTTGCGCTTAATTCCATTCTTCCTTCAGATATTTCCGCACTTAAGGCAAAGGCGGTATCCGAGGATTTCCACCCCAGATACAGCTGTATAGAAAAAGAATACGAATACGTTATATGGAATTCGAGAATTAAAAACGTATTTGATAACAGAGTGTGGCATTGCTCCCGTCCGCTTGATACGGATAAAATGGCTTTGCTTGCACAGCACTTTGTGGGCAAAAAGGATTTCAGATCCTATATGTCCGCAGGAAGCAAGATAACCGATACGGTACGCACCGTTAAGTATATGAACGTCACCCGTGACGGAGATTACATAAGAATAAACGTGGCGGCAGACGGATTTTTATATAACATGGTGAGAATAATGACGGGTACTCTGGTTGAAGCTACCTACGGCAGCAAATGCACTGATATCCCCGCAATTACCGCATCCTGCAACAGAAACAACGCAGGCATTACCGCACCTGCAAAAGGATTATTTTTGAACAAGCTTGTTTATACGAGGTAAAGATGAGCGCTTTTTCTATTTTTAAAGATAAAAGAAAACAGAATAAACAGCAAACTCCGACGGCTCAGGCTTATTATACCCGTTTGGCAAACCGTGCAAAAATCGGTATGTTTTCGGTAATAATAGCTTTGATCATATTCTGTCTGCTTGCATATTCCTTTTTCCCCGATGAGCTTACGGCGGAAAACTTTAAGTATTTGCTTAAATTCATTTCTTTTGAGCAGACAGAGCAGGTGGAGGTAGGCTCGGAAATAATTTTCGATGCAGATCCCACCAACCGTTTTGCCATCGTCCGCGGTGATATTGCGGTATTAAGCAAAACACAGCTCACCGTTTACGATACTTCGGGTCAGCTGTTGCAAAGAACACCCGTTAAAAACGATAACCCCGTTTTGCTTACCGCCGGAAAGAATATGATAATATACGATCTGGGCGGAAAGGAACTGAACGTTTATAACTCTTTTTCCCACGTTTATTCCGAAAACTTCGGTTATCCCGTTTTGGGAGTTTCCGCCGCAGAAAACGGCAGCTATGCCGTACTTTCCGGCGCAAAGAATTACAGAAGCGCCGTGTACGTTTACGATGCAAACTACCGCCTTACCTTTTCCCACTATTTCCCCACCGAATATTCCACCGCAATGCAGCTGGATAAAAACGGACAAAAGGTTTTGGTGCTTTCCCATATAAGCGAAAACGGCGATTATCTCGGCTCCGCCGCCTTGTTCAGCACTACTGCGGAAGAGCCTTTGGCAAACTTCAGATACGTTGGCGAGCTGCCTCTTAACTGTCATTTTACCGATGACGGCGGATATATCGTGCTTACAGACAAGGCGTTGCGGTTTTACGGCAGAGATAACGCTTTGAAAAAAGAGGTTGCCGTTTCCGGAAACCTTCTTAACTGCGATTTCGGCGGAAACCACGTAATGCTTACCTTTGATAACTCCGGTCTTTCCGAAAGCAAGGAAATGATGGTTTACGATTCCAACGGAAATAACGTTTACCGTACCGAGGCGGGCGCCAGACCCGATGACGTTTTGCTGTACGGAAACAGACTTTATATGCTTTCTGTGGGCAACCTTACCGTATACGATTTTAACGAAGATAAAAAAGTATACGATATACAAACGAACGCCGACAGTGTGGATATGCTTATTTCCGATGACAAACTGCTTGTGTTCACGTATTCGGGCGTTACGGTATATAATGCCTCCACGCTTGACGAAACGGAAATACAGCCCGACGACGCTTCGCTTACGGAGGTCAGCGAATGAATATTGTTGTTGATATAATCATTGCCGCTATTATTGTTTTCAACATTATTTACGGTTGGAAGCAGGGATTTGTGAAAATGGCTTTAAAATCCCTTGTACTTGTGGTGGCACTTATTGCCGCGTTTTCCTTTGTTAATCCCGTGAGAAACTACGTACTGGAAACAGACAGTGCGGAAAACTGGGAAAACAAGATATACGGTTCGGTTATAACCGTGCTGGATAACGTTTCCGCCCAAGACGGACAAGAGGAGTCCGACAGTGCGGATGCCGGCAAGATCACCTCACTTTTATCTGCTGTCGGTGTGGATATCAAGGATATTCAAGCCGATATTGACGAATGGAAAAACACGAAAAACGAAGAAATAAAGGCTTCTATCGCCGGCAAAGCGGCGCCCTTGCTTTTAAAAGCGGCGGTAACTTTTGCTTCCTTTCTGGTAATCTTTCTTGTTGTTTATATTATCGCTACGGTGGCTGTATTCCTTTTGGATAAATTCACAAAGCTTCCCGTTTTAAAGCAGGCAAATACACTTTTGGGAATTATCGTAGGTATCGTACTGGCGATTGCGGAAGCCTGCGTGTTTGTTTCCCTTGTGCAATTACTCCTTCCCGTAAACATACTGGGCGGAATATTTGCAGGATTTACTCCCGAAAACACGTTCCTTTTCAAAGTCTTCGGAAGTTTTAATATTTTTCGTATGTTATTTTAACCCTTTAAGGAGTAAACAATGGTTTTGAAATTATGTTCCCGCTGTAAAAAGCGTGTGGCTGTTATATATATGCAGCGTATTGAAAACGGAAGCACCACCAACGAAGGTCTGTGCCTTAAATGCGCACGGGAAATGGGTTTGAAACCCGTTGACGATATTCTTGAGCGTATGGGCATAACTCCCGAGGAATTTGACGCTATGTCCGATGAAATTTCCGGTCTTGTTCCCACTGAAACGGGAGACAGCACAGAAAACGAAGGCAGAGCTCCTTCCCTTAATTTAGGTCCCCTCTTCGCTTCTCAGGAAGGACTTAACCTTCCCGACAATATAAGAAAAGACAAGCAGCAGAGCAAGGAAAGCAAGCAGGACGCCAAGAAGCAGAAAAACAGAAAGTATCTTGAACAGTACTGTATCGACCTTACCGGCAGAGCAAAAGAAGGCAAGCTGGATAAGGTTATCGGCAGAAACGAAGAGCTTGAGCGTGTTATGCAGATTCTTTCCCGCCGCCAGAAAAACAATCCTTGCCTTATAGGTGAGCCGGGTGTAGGTAAGACCGCAGTTGCGGAAGCGCTTGCCGCCAGAATAGTAAAGGGCGACGTGCCTTACAAGCTTAAGAGCAAGGAAGTTATGCTTGTTGATATGACCGCCATGGTTGCGGGCACCCAGTTCAGAGGTCAGTTCGAAAGCAGAATGAAGGGCCTTATAGACGAGGTAAAGCAAAACGGAAATATTATACTGGTTATAGATGAAGTCCACTCCATTGTAGGCGCAGGCGATGCGGAAGGCGGTATGAACGCCGCAAATATTCTTAAGCCCGCACTTTCCAGAGGAGAAATTCAGCTTATAGGCGCAACCACCCTTACCGAATACAGAAAGTACATTGAAAAAGACGCGGCGGTGGAACGCAGATTACAGCCTGTTATGATAAACGAGCCTTCCATTGAAGACAGCGTAAAGATACTTCAGGGTATTAAGGATAACTACGAAAAGTACCACGGTATCCATATTTCCGATGAAATGTGCCGCAGAATGGTTGTGCTTTCCGAAAGATATATTACAGACCGATACCTGCCCGATAAGGCGATTGACCTTATGGACGAAGCCTGCGCAAATCTTTCTATGAATTCGGATATAGTAAACCAAATCAACGCTTTGGCAGACGAGATAAAAGAGCTTAACGAAAAGCAAGCTGCTTTGGAAGCAAAAGAAGACAAAACAGACGAGGATTTTGCGGCTATTGCCCAAAACCGCACCGTTCTTTTGCAAAAGAACGAATCCTTTGATTCCCTCTCCGCGCAGAGAGATACCCTTACCGTAACCGAAAAAGACCTTGCAAAGGTTATTGAAATATGGACGGGTATTCCCGCTTCCAGCATAAGCGAAAACGAATTCGAAAAAATTCAAAAGCTGGTTCCTTCCATAAAAGACCGTATTGTGGGTCAGGACGAAGCGGTGGAAAAGGTTGCAAAGGCTGTTCGCCGCTCCCGTGCGGGAATTTCCTATAAAAAGAAGCCCGTTTCCTTTATATTTGCAGGTCCTACCGGTATAGGCAAGACCGAGCTTATAAAGGTGCTGGCAAACTATTTGTTTGATTCCCCCGAATCCCTTATACGTCTGGATATGTCGGAATATATGGAAAAATATTCGGTATCCAGAATTATCGGCTCCCCTCCCGGTTACGTGGGCTACGACGATGCGGGACAGCTTACCGAAAAAATACGCCGCAAGCCTTATTCCGTAATTCTCTTTGACGAGATAGAAAAGGCGCATCCCGACGTATTGAATATTCTTTTACAGATACTTGATGACGGCAGAATTACCGATTCCCACGGAAAGACAGTAAATTTTGAAAACACGGTTATCGTTATGACCACCAACGCGGGCAGTACGGATATTTCCGCCTCTGCAGGATTTACGACCACCGCAAAAGCTTCCGACGAAGCAAAGGTTAAAAAAGCACTTGAGCAATTCTTACGCCCCGAATTCATTAACCGCGTGGACGAGATAGTTGTATTCAACAGACTTTCCAAAGATAATTTTGCTTCTATCTGCCGCATAATGCTTGGCGATCTTGAAAAGGTATTGGCAGAAAAGAATATTACCCTCACTTATGATGAGGCGGCTGTTAACGCTTTGGTTGAAAAGGGTTATTCCGAAAAATACGGTGCACGTAATCTCCGCCGTCTTATACAGACGGATATCGAGGATGCGGTTGCCACTGCAATTATCGAGGACACCTCTTTAAAGATAACCGCAGTTGCGCTTTCCGCAGACCAAAACGGAATTACCATAGCAACATTTTAACAGCAAGTAAAGTTTATCCGAAAGGAGAAAACAGTAAAAATGCCGGATTATTCCGAGAAAATAAGAACAATAACCTCTAACAGCCGTAAGCAGGCGGAGGATAGGTTCGAACCGGAATCCATGGATATAGAGGAGCTTGCCATAAAGCTTGGCAGTAATCTTGGGGACGGCTTAAGGGATGAAGACGTAAAGAGGATAAGACGTGAAAAGGGTTCAAACGCCCTTTACGACGAGATAAAGACGGGCTTTACCTCCAGCTTCAAAAATCAGCTTCAGGGATTGATGGGAATCTTCCTTGCCGCTGTTGCCTTTTTGATGTACGTGTTTCAGCCCGAAAGACACGAGCTTATCGTACTGGGTGTTACCGTTATTATAATTATGTTTATAAATGCGGTACTTGAGGCATCCGCTTCCCATTCTTTGGAAAAGATACGAAACTATTCTGCCATACGCGCTACCGTTACGAGAAACGGAAGACGGTTTGTTATAGACAGCCGCGGTCTTGTGCCGGGAGATATTATAACGCTGGAAACGGGAAATATTGTCCCTGCCGACGCGCGCATTATCTCCTGCGCCCACCTTTCTGTATTGGAGGCATCCATAAACGGAAAGAACGAAGCGGTATATAAATCATCGGCAATCGAATATAACCGTCCCGATATGCTGTGCCACACCAACATGGTGTATGCAGGCACCGTAGTTACGGGCGGAAGCGGTACGGCTATTGTGTGCGAAACGGGCAAAAACGTGCTTACCCGCAAGGTAAACACAAAGCATTCCCAGGATTATACTCCCGGATTGCTTAAATATGCTTCCCGTGTTGGGAAAGCAATGTCCTTTATTTCGGTTATAATATGCTTTGTATTATTGGCTTTGGGTGTTGCCACGGGAAGAAGCATTACGGATATGTTTATTCTCTCCCTCACTCTGGGTTACATATCCATGTACGACAGCTGTAAAGCTTTGACATTCATTTCCTTGGGCCACGGCGTTGAAAAAATGCTTGAAAACAATGCCGCCGTAGGAAATCTGAACAGTATAGGCAAGCTTGGTAACGTGGACACGGTAATGTGCGCAAAAGGACAAGCCTTCCCGCCTAAAAAAATGTTTGTTACCGAACTGTATATCGACGGTAAAATCAAAGATATCCGAGAAGCCGAAGAAAACGAAAGTAACAAAAGATTGCTTAAATACGCCCTTGTGTGTTCAGATATAAAGAAAAACGCAGACGAAAAGGGCCGCCAGAGAGGACAGCACAAATACACCGGCAGAAAGCAGGATATTGCTATTGCCGATGCCTGCGATTTTCTGCTTGCAGATATTTCCAACATTGAAGGCGAGTTTTTCCGTATAGATACCGAGGTATCTTCCGACAATATAGTTACACGCACGCTGGTGCTTTCCGGCGGCAAAACCTTTGTTATAGTACGCGGAAATCCCGAATCCATTATAAGCCGTTGCGTGGGATACCGCAAAAACGGCGGAGTATACCGTATGAACGATGCTGCGGTAACCCGTATGCACGAGGCTCTGGAAGAGATGGGCAAAAAAGCGGAAACGGTTATTGCCGTTGCTACGGGACGTACGGATGCGGATTCTCTGCAGGATTATTCCGTAGAAGGCAGACTTATACTTTCGGGCTTCATAGGCTTGGGCTCTGCTTTCCGTGTAGACCCTGCCGCGGCGGTATATAAATGCCGCAGAGCCGGAATAGATGCGGTTTTGAGAAGCAACGATGCTTACTACCCTTCCCTTTCCCTTGCGAAAGAAGCAGGAATTATAACAGACGAATCCCAAGCCATATCCGCAGAGGATATAAGCGAAACCGACCCCGGACTCTATATTGCCAACCAGCCCTTGTACAAGCTGTACGTGGGTATTGACAATGAGCAGTGGCGGGAGGTTTTGGGATACAAACACGCTGATAAACACTACGTTGCGGTTACCGCAAACAGTATGGACGATCTGCCACTTATTCACGAAGCAGACGTAACCTTTGTAAGCGATACCGAAACTCCGGACACCTTAAAGCAGGAAAGCGACGTGATTATGCTGGAAGGCGGATTCCACGTCATTACCTACGCTATAGGCGCCGCAAAGGCGATCGTCGCCAGAATACACGCAGTTACCGAATATCTTTTCGTGGGATTCACCGCTGTGTTGACGTCGTTCCTGGCAGCCATTGCTTTGGGAATTGATTTTCCGTTAAGACTTCAGGATATGCTTCTTTGCGGAATTATATTCAATTTCATTATTGCGGTATCACTTGCTTTTGCCGCACCGAACAAAAACATTCTGGCAGAAAAAATGAAAAAATACAGAACAAAGCCTTTGTTAAAGGATTTTGTTCAGCCCATTCTGTATGCGTTGGGAGCAGGCGGTGCTATTACAGCAGTATACGTTTTGTTTGGAAACACCTGCGCACTATTATCATCGGCAGTGCTGCTTATTACCTATGGGCTAACCAACGTATCCAAAAAGCCGTTATTTGCAAGAACGCCTTTGGGCGTGGGAAAGCTTGTAATATCCGCTTTGATAGTCGGGGCAATATACGCTTGTGCCGTATACGTACCGCCCGTTGCGAATCTCTTCGGTTACACACAGCCCTCCCTTTTCGGATACGGCATTACCGCGGCGATAACGCTGGGATATTACGCATTTACTCAGATAGTAAAGCTTATTTACGGATTAATAATTAAAAATAAAAATAAACCAAAATTCAAATTGGCAAAAGACGAGGAGGTAAATTAAATGATCACAAAGGATTCCATTATTGGCGATGTTCTTGATAAGGCACCCGAAAAGGCAAAGTTTTTCTTTGAAATCGGTATGCATTGTCTCGGTTGCCCTCATTCCAGAGGCGAAACCATTGAACAGGCATGCGCGGTTCACGGTGCAGACCTTGAAGCACTTCTTAAAAAATTGAACGGAGATGACTAAAAATGGGAAAAGTTAAGAATTTTGCAAACGATTTTAAAAAGTTTATTTCTCAGGGAAATATTCTTGATATGGCAGTCGGCGTAGTTGTCGGTACTGCCTTCAAGGCTATCGTTTCTTCTTTGGTTGCAGACATTATTATGCCTTGTATCGGCTACCTGCTGGGCGACGTTAACTTTACGGATCTCAAATGGGTGCTTGTAAAGGGTGTTGACGAAGTAGTTGAAGAAGGCGTTGTTGTTACCGAAGCGGTTGCAGAGGTTGCTGTTAAGTACGGTCAGTTTATTCAGTACATAATCGATTTCCTTATCATCGCTTTCGCAATGTTTATCGTTGTTAAGGTAGCTATGTCCTTCCGCAACAAGCTGGAAGAAAAGAAAAAGGCAGAAGAAGCTGCCGCAAAGGCTGCGGAAGAAGCCGCAAAGGCTGCTATTCCTCCCGAACCTACTGTTGAAGAAAAGACACTTAAGGCTCTTGAGGATATCCGTGATTTCGTAAAAGGCTTTAAAGGCTAAGATATGAAATACATTATCGGTGTGGACGGCGGAGGAACAAAAACCGCCGCCGCCCTTGCCGATATCAACGGGAACGTTATTAAAACGGTCTACGGTGCCGGATGTAACCCCAACGATATCGGCTTTGAAAACTCAATGAACAACATATTTTCCGCCGTTCAGGCTTTGAATGCGGATAAAGACGACATTGCCGCAATATTTTGCGGTATTGCCGGTATAACCGCCGCCGACTACAGCCAAAAAGCAGGTGTTCGGTTAAAAGAAATGTTTCCGAATGCCAAGTCGGAAGCTCTGCACGACGGTATAAATGTGATATATTCCGCCTTCCCGAAAAGCGACGGCGCCATTGTTATTTGTGGAACGGGAAGCTCCTGCTTTATGAAAATGGGCAGAGAGATTATCCGTATCGGCGGATACGGCAAGTTCGACCTTGCGGGAAACGGATACGAAATAGGAAAATCCGCTGTTGCCCACGCTTTAAGGTGTGTGGACGGACGAGATGAAAAGGGCGTGCTCTGCGCTCTCGTGACCGAGAAAATAGGCGGAGATCCTCTGGAAAAGCTTACAGACCTTATCGCCGCGGACAAAAAGCATATTGCTTCCTTTGCCAAAACAGTATTTGAAGCGTACGAAAAGGGAGATATGCACGCCGCGTGGATACTTGAAAATCAGCTCGAATATATCGGCGGGCTTATAAACCGTGCCTGCGAAATATACGGCGGACCCGTTCCCGTATGTATGGCAGGCGGTATAGGCACTCAAAGCGCCGCTATTGATATAATAAGGAAATACCTTATACACAGCGTACCTCTTTCCGTTATTGAAGCAGAGCCGGTATACGGCGCTGTGGCAAAAGCAAAAGAGATATTGACAGCAGAATAAAAATAGTGTATCATTTACAGTAATAATCTATGGAGGCCAATGCTATGGATCAAACAGAACTTAACGAACTCAGAACGCTGAGACACTCGGCGTCTCATATTCTGGCGCAGGCAGTAAAAAGACTTTATCCCGATGCCCGTCTGGCTATCGGCCCTGCTATCGACACCGGATTTTATTACGATTTCGATACCGAGACAACCTTCACTACCGAGGATCTTGACAGTATCGAAGCTGAAATGAAGAAAATTGTTAAAGAAAATCTTCGTATAGAGCGCTTTACCCTTCCCCGTGACGAAGCTAAAAAGCTTATGGCGGACGAGCCTTACAAGCTTGAGCTTATTGACGGACTTGACGAAGGCGAAGAGATATCCTTCTACAAGCAGGGTGAATTCACCGACCTTTGCGCAGGCCCTCACGTTGCCTACACAAAGAAGGTAAAGGCGTTTAAGCTGCTTTCCGTTACCGGTGCGTATTGGAGAGGCGATTCCAACAACAAGATGCTTCAGCGTATTTACGGCACTGCTTTTGCAAGCAAGGAAGAGCTTGATGAATACCTGAATATGCTTGAGGAAGCTAAAAAACGCGACCACAGAAAGCTTGGCAAGGAGCTTGGTCTGTTTATGATGACAGACGACGGCCCCGGATTCCCCTTCTTCCTTCCCAACGGTATGGTACTTAAGAACACCCTTATCGATTATTGGAGAGAAGTACATAAGAGATACGGCTATGTGGAAATTTCCTCCCCCGTTATTCTTAACCGCCGTCTGTGGGAAAGAAGCGGACATTGGGGACACTACAAGCAGAATATGTACACCACCAAGATAGATGACGAGGATTTCGCAATAAAGCCTATGAACTGCCCCGGCGGTATGTTGGTTTATATGAACGAGCCTCATTCTTACCGTGATCTGCCCCTGCGCGCAGGTGAGCTTGGTCTGGTACACAGACACGAGCTTTCCGGTGCTTTGCACGGATTGTTCCGCGTAAGATGCTTTACTCAGGATGATGCTCACATATTTATGACCAAGGAACAGATGAGAGATGAAATCAAAAACGTTGTTTCTCTCTTTGATGAGGTATATTCCCTCTTCGGTCTTACCTACCAGATAGAGCTTTCCACCATGCCCGAAGACCATATGGGTGACGAAGCCGTATGGGAACACGCAGAAGAAACGCTTAAAGCTGCTATTACCGATATGGGCAAGGATTATATACTTAACGAAGGTGACGGCGCATTCTACGGTCCTAAATTGGACTTCCATCTCCGTGACAGTATCGGAAGAACCTGGCAGTGCGGTACTATTCAGCTTGACTTCCAGCTTCCCGAAAGATTTGAGCTTGAGTACACCGGCGCAGACGGTGAAAAGCACCGTCCCGTTATGATACACAGAGTTGTATTCGGCAGTATCGAAAGATTTATCGGTGTTATTACCGAGCATTTTGCAGGTGCGTTCCCTCTGTGGTTGGCTCCTCTGCAGGTAGCGGTGCTTCCCATTACCGACAGAGCCGCTGAATATGCGGATAAGCTGGTGGCAGACCTTACCGCCGCAGGCGTAAGATGTAAAGCAGACCACCGCAACGAAAAGGTTAACTACAAGATCCGCGAGCATCAGCTCCAGAAGGTGCCTTATATGCTCGTTGTCGGCGACCGCGAAGTTGAAGAAGGCACGGTTTCCTTGCGTACCCGTACCGGTGAGACCGGCGGCGTTATGACCGCGCAGGAATTCTACGATAGAGTTACCACCGAAATCAAGGACAGAAGCCGTATAGTTTAATTGAACCCCTAAAATCCTACGGATTTTTGGGGACCCCGAAAATTGCACCCCTAAAAGTTAAAAGGACGGAGAAATTCTCCGTCCTTTTTTATTTTTTTGTGTGATTTTTATTTTTAGTTTACGTTGCCAAGATTACCGCTTGTAATGAGGTTTTCTGCGTTCCATACAAAAAGTATACGGTCGGCGGAATACTGCTGAGTATAAGCGGAAATGTTTGTCATACGGTTTGCCATATTCACCAGCACCAGATCAAAGTGCTGTGCAAGGAAAGGCACAAGGCTGTTTGCAAATGAATCCTTGGGAAGCAATAAAACGGGGCGTTCCTCATCATTATTACTTTCCACCAAGGTTACGTCATTTGTACCGCTTATGAAGGCGGAATACTTATCCATGGTTTCAAGATAAGACATATCGTAAAATCCGCTAAAGGATCTTTCGCCTATGGTAGTGGTAAATTTATCCTCGTTGCCAAGGGACCAGAATTCCATGGTATCGGGAGAAACGAAGGAAAAACCGCATTTGGACCAAGTGGTGCCGTAAAAATCATCTGCCACAACATTTACCGTAAATTTATCGCGGGGGATAATATCATCCTCCATACCGAAGGATTTCATTATCTCAACGTAAGCGTAATATGCTCCGAGCGTTGTCCAATGATGGTCGGTACGGTAATAAACATACTCCCCTGCCGAATATTTTTCCTTTAATACGGGGGAAACGGGAATGAGCAAATCCTCCGAAAGGGTTGTGGAAACAAGAGCATCCAAAGAAACGGAAACGTTGGAGGGGTAATTAAAGCTTTCCGAAGCCACGTCTATTACTCTGGGAGGAATAATTACGTGAACGGGAACCTCTGCCTTTTCGGAAGCGAATTTATTGAGTGCTTCAAGCTGTCTTACAACGCTTTGGTTGTAAAAATGGTCCATATTATCGGTACGGTTGAGTCTGTCCTTGAAGATGGAAAAGGTGCGGACAGCCAGCGTTTCGTTTTCGCCAAGCAAAACACCGTTGTTTTCCCCTTTGAAAAGGGATAATTCCGCAAGGGCTTTAATGCTTACGAATGCATCTCTCAACGGGAACTGGTCTGCGAAATATTCGTTTATTTCCGAAGAGAACTTGCCATCCATAAGAGCTTCCAGAGAGAATTCGGGGAAGGTCTGCAGGTTGCGTTTTTCGTTTTCGGAATAATCCTTATCGGGAATTATAACAAAAGCGGCGGCAAGACCGAAAAGGATAGCCAAAAACAAAACTGTGGTTATGATATGTGTTATTTTTTTCATTTCGTCTTACCTCCCCTTTAGAATATATAATACAAAAACGGGCTGAAGGTGCTGTCTACCATATAAGCGACGCACAGCAAGAACGAGCCGCAGGTGAGGACGGGAGAAAGGTATTCAAGGGTGCGGAAGCGTTTTACCAGATAGTAATACAGCTTCTTGGGATAAGGCGTACTGCCGATAATGCAGATAACGATAAGCGCAAGGTTGCGGAGTATATCGTAATTTACGGTAGCGGTTGTGAAATCCGCATTTCCGAATCCGAACATTGTGGTGAATACGCTCCATCCCGCAGACATATCCGTAAAGAAGAATATGAGCCAGCCGATAGCCACAAAGAATAGAGCATAAATATGGCTGAATACTTTGGGTATCTTACTGAGTAACTTAAGCAGGAAGGTTTTTTCCAGCATAAGCAGTGCGCCGAAATATACGCCCCAAAGGATATAGTTCCAGTTTGCGCCGTGCCAGAAGCCGGTGAGAAACCATACTATGGCTATATTGCGGTACTGCTTTAAAAGACCCTTTCTGTTTCCGCCCAGGGGAATATACACGTATTCCTTGAACCAGGTGGAAAGAGACATGTGCCAACGGCGCCAGAAATCTGTAATACTTCCCGCCATATAGGGGTAATTGAAGTTTTCCAAGAATTCAAATCCGATCATCTTACCCAAGCCGATAGCCATATCGGAATAACCGGAGAAATCGAAATATATCTGGAAGGTATAGCATATAACTATCATCCAGCTTCCCGCAACGGTAGGCTGAATACCGTGAAGGGACTGAAAATATTCCGCTACCGCAAATACGGTGTCTGCCAGCAGCACCTTCTTTGCAAGACCTGCGCAAAAACGGCG
>JAGCNA010000274.1 GCA_017646185.1 Clostridia bacterium | reverse complement strand
GCGGAAATTACGTTTTTGGAAACGTCGTTAAGCTTTTCAAAGCTGAAAAGACAGCCGGAAATGCTCATTTTCTTGGGAGTAAAGGGGAACTCCTCCAAAGGCAGGGCGGGGTTCGAAAGGCGCCATTCCTCAAAGTTGGAATTGAGGAGAGTAAGCAGATATTCCTTTACCGCATTTGCGGGGTAGCCCTGCTCGTGGTAATAGGTAAGTGCCGCTTCGGGGTCCTTACGCTTGGAAAGCTTACGCTTGCCGTTTCCGTCATTTTTAAGCACCTGCGCAGTGTGGCAGTATTTGGGCATCTTGAAGCCCAGCGCCTTGAACAGCTGAATGTGGAAAGGCAGGGTGGAAAGCCAGCTTTCATCACGTACCACGTGGGTGGTGTGCATAAGGTGGTCATCCACCGCGTGGGCGAAGTGGTATGTGGGAATACCGTCGGATTTAAGAAGCACGTGGTCGATATCGTTTTCCGTAACGTCGATAACGCCCTTGATCATATCAGTAAACTTAAGCTTGTTTTCACAGCTTCCTTCGCTTCTGAAGCGAAGCACGAAAGGCTTGCCTTCGTTAAGGGCGGCTTGTACCTTTTCTATATCCGCATCACGCCAGACAGCCCATTTTCCGTAATAACCGGGGGTAAGCTTTAAAGCCTCCTGCTCTGCGCGGTTGGCGGCAAGCTCTTCCTCGGTACAGAAGCAAGGATACGCCGTACCCTGCTGTACAAGATATTTTGCGTAAGTCTGGTAAATATTCTTTCTTTCGCTCTGGCGGTAGGGACCGTAAGCGCCGTTATCGCCGTCTGCGGTTGCGCCTTCGTCAAAATGAAGGTCGAACTTTTCCAAAGCGTTTATTATAAGAGCAACACCGTTTTCAACGGTACGTTTATCGTCGGTATCCTCGATACGGAGGTAAAACACGCCTTCGGAAAGGTGAGCCATACGCTCGTCCGCAAGAGCACCGTAAAGGTTGCCCAGATGCATAAATCCCGTAGGGCTGGGTGCAAAACGGGTTACCTTTGCTCCCTCGGGAAGATTACGGGGAGGATACAGCGCCTCCATATCCTCGGGAACGGTTTTTATATGGGGAAAAAGTAATTCCGCAAGATAATTGGTATCCATAAACAATATACCTTTCAAAAAATAATACTAATCTTTAAGATTATACCACTCCATCACCGCTTTTGCAAGTGGTAAAATGCAAAAATGCCGTGTAAAACACGGCATTTTGGGTTTTATTTTACGTTTCTGGAAACGTATTTTTCTTTTGCGAAGAGGTAGGTGCTGTCGTATACCTTGCGGAGTTCCGGGTCGGAGGACTTGAAGGCTGCATAAAATTCGCCGGGGACACCGCCCTGATAATACATCTTTATGCTGTTCATAAATCCTGTTTCCGCACCGCAATCAAGATATTTCATATATCTTTCGACGTTTGCGGGGTCGCTTCCGCCGATCTCCAATTCATAGCACATACCCAGTTTTTTGGTTATCTCGGCGTTATCGTAAAGACGCTGGGTGGGAATACCGTCACGGAAAGCGAAGTTGGGCTGCATACAAGCAATATCAAAGCCAAGATCCTTCCATTCCATAAATCCGGATGCCTGATAATAAGGGATCCAGAACAGCTTGTAGCCCAGAGAGTGGAGATATTCCACGGTCCAGGAAAGCAATGCGGTTTCATCGGCATTTGAATATGCGATCTCTTCTTCAAACCAATAGAAAGCGTCGTGGGTAAGGTTTTCGTAATTACCTGCTTTGAATTTTTCTATGGTGGTATCTATGCACCATTTTATTGCCTTCTGGCGGTCTGCGAAGTTATCCATAACCTCGTCTACCCCGTCATCGTCAATATCGCCGAACTTTTCGGGGAAATCACCGTAAGTTACCTTGGTGTGAAGAACAGAGAAATATACCTTGGTTTTGTGGTTTTGAATTCCCAGCTTTTCTCCCACGATAGCGGTGGCTTTGTTAAGTGCATCTACGTTTGCGTTTTCGGCAAATGTATTTTCTATATAGTGCTTCCAGCCCTCTGCGCACTTATACTCTGCGGAATAAGTGTACATAGAGTAAGGCAGATACAGCATACCGTCAAAGAAGGTATCCTTCATTTCCCCGTCCTTATCTATGTATGCAAGGTGGGGCAGATATTCGTCTACCGTTATAAGTCCCAGACCGGGGCGGCGCTCTGCTTCCTTGTTACGGGGAATGCAGTTGTAGGAAAGGAGTATGTTGCGTACTCCGCCCAGCACGTCATAAGAAGGATATGCGTTTATTATATTGGAGGCGGTATCCTTATCCAAATCCTCTGCTACGATGGCCGAAGCATCCACGGGAATTGCGGTGGTTCCGAAAACCTCGATTTCATCGAGCCAAACGTGACCAACAGTTTCTATTTCAAACATAACGTACAAAGCGCGGTAGGTTTTATCCAGCTCACGCACCACGTCCACACGGCAGGCTGCATCATCGCTGAAAATGTCTCTGCATTTGTAAACTCTCTGCCAATCAACGCCGTTTTCGGAAAGGCAAACGTCCACACGTCTGGGAAGTCTTACGCCGGAAACGTCCTCTTTAAGAAATCCCAAAGAAAAGCTTTTTACTGCGGAAAGGTTATCAAAGCGGAAGATTATGCTTCTTGAAACCCCTCTCGTAAGACGGAACCAGCGTTCATCTGTATAGGTATACACGTCGCATCTCGCACCGTCGGTAAGTACGGGATAATCAATAGGTGAATTAAAACGGGGAGTTGCGGTTTCGCCGTCAATAGGGCACAGCTCGTTTATAGCAACGGGCTGTTTGCCGAATATAAGATTTCTTACGGTATTATCACCGTTTTCGCAAGGCAAAGGATTTGCTTCTTTTTTAATCTCTTCAGAATTGTAATAACTCATTTTTCCAACCCCTCTTTAAATTGTTGATTAAGGTTATTGTATTGTTCCTCGAGATAAGTGTTTATCTCGTTGATACCATCGGAAAGAAGCGCTTCGGTGCGGTTGTAGGAGTATATTGCTTCGGTATATTCATCGTCGGTAAGACCGAATTTCTCCTGCCAATCTGCACCGTCTGCAAGAGGCAATGCGTAATATTCACGGAAATAGCTGTTGGTGGGATAACCTGCACGGACAAATCCTCTGCCCATACACCACACGGGAATCACCTCTACGGAAGCGATAGCCGCAGTGCCGTCCTCGTATCTGCAAAGGTTAGTTATAAACACCACGCCGTCCTCGGTATGTCCGTTATCGTTACAGTTGGTGCCGTGCTGGAGACGGTGGGTATCCTGAGTACGGTCCGCTACGTCGGGATAATCACATCCCGCAAAGTGCCAAGGATCCTGAAAACAGCTGGGGCTGTTTGCCTGAGTTCCGCCTGCCATACATTCGATCTGCTGGCCGGACAAAAGGTTGCCGCAGGAGTACAGACAAATGGTGTTTTTGCCGCTTATCTCGCTGTGGATAAGCTCTACGGGCTGGATCTTGTGAGGATGTCCGCCGATAATAACGTCAACGCCGAAATCGCACATCTTTTGTGCAATAGCCTTTTGTGTGTTATTGGGCGCAAGGGAGTATTCCTGTCCCCAATGGATATACAGATAAATAAATTCCGCACCCTCTGTGCGCATACTGTCTATAAGTCCCTTTGCTTCGGTATAAAAAGCTTCCAGATTATTTTCGTTAAAGCAGTTGGTGTTCCAGTACGCACCGTAAGAATAATTGAGAAAGCCTACCTTTATGCCGTTTATATCCTTTATGAGATAACGGCTGTCCTCTGCGTTAAGGCGAGTGCCGGTATAATCCATACCGTATTCGGTAAGGGTGGTCATGGTCTTTTTCATACCTGCGGTGCCGCCGTCAGCAATATGATTGTTGGCGGTGGTGCCCATATCGTAACCGCAATCCGCAAGAGCCTTTACCATTTCGGAGGGAATACGGAAAGGCAGAGAGGAGTAAGTGCCGTTTGCGCTTACGGAAAATTCCGCATTTACAACAGCGTAATCCAGATTGCTTACATAGGGTGCAAGATGCTGAAACGCATAAGAAAAATCAAATGTGCCGGTGGCGGAATCATAACCGCTGGTGCGCACCGCATTGTGAACGAGAATATCTCCCGAAGAGCCGATGGAGGCGATAGCCACGGTCTGCAGGTTTCGCTCCGGCTCAACGTACTCGGAAACTTCGGAGATATCAGAAGAATTATCCGAAGGGGTGGAAACTTCGCCGGGGGTGGAAACTTCCGTCGGAATTTGCTGACAAGAAGCGCATACCAAAACGGCAAAAATAAATATAAGTATTAAAGAAATTGTTTTTTTCATATCAAAAATGTCCTTTCGGGGGCTGGACTTATAGTGCTTTTTATTATACCACACGACGGAATTTTAGTCAACAAAAGGATAATATAATATTAATTGTTAATTTTTTATAAAACTCTTGCAATTTGCGTTAAAATATTCTATAATGTGTAAAGATTTTAGAATGAGGGAGTATGCGTGAAACTTTATTCATTTATCCGCCTTTTGGTTTGGATACCCGTAAAGCTTTCTTTTAACCTTCGTGTAAAGGGTTTGAAGAACATACCAGACGAAGCGTTCGTGCTTTGTTCCAACCACATATCCGCTGTTGACCCTCTCTTACTGGCAATAGCCTTCCCCACTCCTATTCATTTTATGGCTAAGGAAGAGATACTTAAAAACGGTTTTTTAAGGCTTATTGCAAAAATCGCGCAGATCGTTCCCGTTAACAGAGGCACCGCAGACCTTAAGGCGATGCGCGCCTGCATGAACGTGATAAAGGACGGCGGCAACGTAGGTATCTTCCCTCAGGGAACACGTACACCCGAAGTACCCAAAGCCGAAAGCGCTTTGCCCGGCACGGGACTTATAATACTTCACACAAAAGCACCCGTTGTTCCCGTTTCCATTATAACCAAGAACAACAAAGTGCGTCCTTTTAAAAAATGCACCGTAGTTATCGGCGAGCCTGTACTTTACGAGGAATACTCCACCGCGGGAAACAGCGGTGAAGCCGCAAAGTATTGCTTTAAAAAGGTGTGTGAGCGGTTTGAGTAAAATTCAAGTCGCATCCTCCGCAGGCTTTTGCTTCGGAGTAAAAAGAGCAGTTTCCCTGCTTGAGGAAAACCTTGAAAAGGGTTTTAAGATATGCACTCTGGGCGAGATTATACACAACGGTTTGTTCACCGCAAGGCTTGAGCAAAAGGGAGTGTATGCCGTAACGGCGGAGGAGATTTCCGCTTTACCGTCCGGGACCGCAATACTTATCCGTTCCCACGGAATACCGAGAGATTTGCAAAAAATGCTTGATAATTCGGGCAGAACGGTAATAGACGCAACTTGTCCTTTCGTTAAAAAGATACACAGCATTGTAAGCGAAAACAGCAAAGACCGTTTCACTTTGGTTATAGGAAGCGCCGCCCATCCGGAGGTGGAGGGAATATGCTCTTATGCCGAAAGCGGATACAAAATCGCTTCCAAGGCTGAGGAGATAGGCGATATTCCTTCGGGAACCTTGGCGGTGGTACAGACCACCCACAGCGTTGCCGAATGGGAAAAATGCAAAGAGGTTATTAAGGCAAAATGCCCCGACGGGCTTATATTCGATACGGTCTGCACCGTGACCTCGCAGCGCCAGAAGGAACTTAAAGAGCTTGCCGCAAAAAGCGATCTGACAATAGTTGTCGGGGACAAAAGCAGCTCCAATTCCAAAAAATTATTTGAAACAGCACGTCTTTTCGGCGAAGCGATATTTATACGCGAAGCCGCAGAGCTTGATGTATATGGGAAGGAATTTTTTACTTCCCGAAATAAAATTGCCATTACCGCAGGAGCTTCAACTCCCGGTGATATATTACAGGAGGTTATTAAACAAATGACAGACACCATCAACGAGAATCTTTCCTTCGAGGAGATGCT
>JAGCNA010000273.1 GCA_017646185.1 Clostridia bacterium | reverse complement strand
TAAGCTTCTTTTGTGGACAGACGAAAAAAAGGTCTCCCTTTCTCTTCCCTCCCAGCGTATAGACGCATTTTACGAGGAATTAATGGAAAAGGTAATGAGTGTCCGCAAAAGCGGTATGACCTTCGCTCCCGAAGCGGGCACGCAAAGACTTCGTGACGTTATAAACAAAAATATTACTGAAGAAGAGATCCTTTCCGCCTGCCGCAAGGCTTTTGACGGCGGCAGAAATTCTCTTAAGCTGTATTTTATGAACGGTCTTCCCACCGAAACCGATGAGGATATTTTGGGTATCGCAAACCTTTCACAGAAAATAGTGGATGAATTTTACTCTGTAAAGCGTCCCGGCAGAAAGGTGGAGGTGGGCATATCCGTTTCCTGCCTCGTGCCCAAGCCCTTTACCCCCTTCCAGTGGGAAAAGCAGGATACTATCGAAGAATTGCGCAGAAAACAAATGCTGCTGAGGGATAACATAAAGACCCGTAAAATAAGATATTCATGGCACGAATCCAAGGTTTCCCACGTGGAAGCCATATTCGCCAAGGGCAACAGAAAGCTATCAAGGGCGCTCGTGGAAGCAAACAAACGGGGACAGCGCTTTGACGGATGGGACGAATGCTTTGATTTTGATGCTTGGATGGATATCTTCGCATCCGTAGGGTTAGACCCTGCGTTTTACGCAAACAGACAAATGTCCTATGATGAAATTTTGCCTTGGGACCATATTGATTGCGGCGTAACCAAGGAGTTTTTAATGCGGGAAAGCGAAAAAGCCCGTGCCGCCGTTACCACTCCCGATTGCCGTACACAATGCTCCGCCTGCGGTGCAAATAAACTGGGAGGTGAAAGAAAATGCTGTCGGTAAGAATGTTTTTTTCCAAAAAAGGCTCGGTGCGGTATATTTCCCATCTTGATATCTCCCGTGCCATATCCCGTGCCCTTGCAAGAAGCGGTCTGGATATAGTGTATACCGAAGGCTTTAACCCCCACGTCAGATTGGTGTTCATACAGCCTCTTTCCATTTTTCAGGAAAGCGTGTACGAAGCGGCGGATTTCCGCATACATAACGAGGATATTTCCTTTGAGGAGATCACAGCCGCCCTCAACCGTGTGCTTCCTCGGGGGCTCGAGGTAATGTTTACCGCCGCCCCCGTTATGGATATTTCCGAATGTGCATACGCCACCTATTCCATTAAGCTGGATACGGATATGTCCGATGACGAGGTGAGAGACGAGCTTTCCGGCGAAATGATAATAAACAAAAAGACCAAAAGCGGATACAAGGATGTGGATATTTCCGAATTCGTTAAAAGCGTGTCCGTAAAGGACGGCGTTGTGGAAATGACGGTATGCGCCGCCTGCAACCGCTGTCTTAACCCCGCTTTGGCAATAGGATATCTGGGGGATAAAGTGCGCTCCCATCTTATTACCAGAACCGGTCTTTACAATGAAAAAATGGAGAAATTTATATAAAAGGTTGATTATATTAAAGTATTCTGCTATAATTAACTGATTAAGTATATCTTTCTTTCTCTTCCCCTTATTTTTTGGAGTTGATTTTATTTGAAAAAACTTTTGGTTTTACTTTTAATTACCCTTATCGTTCTTTGCTCCTGCGAATCAAGCGGAGGCGATACGTCTGTTGACACTTCCGAAACCCCTTCCGTTTCCGGCGAAGCTTCGGAAAACAGCACAGAGGAAAATTACCTTCCCGTAGGCAAGGAGGAGCTTTTGGCAAAAGCAAAAAAGCTTGTGGAGGATGATATTACTCTTATGGGCGTTTTTGCGGGGGGCTCCCTTTCAAACGGCGGCGAAGCAAAGGGTTATACCGCCGCACAAGGCAGGTACGAAAACTACCAAACCCTGCTCACTCTGGCGGAAAACACCTATTCTCTTGAAGAAGTAAAGCAAAGAATGCTCTCTTACCCCGATTACGGACCCGATGCGGTTATAGATAACGAGGGCAAAACCGAATATAAGTATACCTATATAAACGATTTTGCCGCCACCGCAAAAAGCGGGGAGGTTACGCTCACTTCCTTTGACGATACTTCCGCTGTCATATCCGTAAAAATTTCGGGCAAGACCTTCTTGCTGGAAATGTCTTTGGTAAACGGCAAATGGAAGCTTGAAAACAGCGTGTATTTTGCGTATCTCCAAAGCGAGATAGACCTGCAAAAATCATCAGGCTGGGAAAACAGCATTTATCTGGGCACCCGTCAGAACGTGGGAAGCGCACCCAAATTAACGGGCAAGTTTTTGGTGTTAAACGTGTTCCTTAACGATAGCTTTACTTCTTGGAAGGATTCCGACCGTAATACCGTTGAGGATAATATAGACCGTGCCTGCGAATGGCTGGTTACCAAAAGCCGCGGATATTCCAACGCAAATCTGGCCATCGACACCCAATCTCTGTTTTACGTTCACAGCGATTCCGTGCCTGCCAGCTACGAAATGGCGTTTTTGGATATTATGTTTCAGAACACCGTGTACGTAGACGTTAACGGATATATAGAAAGAAATACTCCGACCGGGTATGACGGAGTGTGCGTTTTGTTCCACGTTTGGAAAAACGGCACCGATTACAGCATCCCTTGCGATAAAGAAAACACAGACTATCTCACGTATTTCGGCGAGCGTGCCATGTTCTATTATTCAAAGAACGGCGGTCACGAACCCTCCAGCTACGTATATATGCTGCTTCAGCTTTGCGGCGGCGAAAAGCTTTACGACAGGGAGGATACCAAACAGCTTACAGAGCTGTTTCCCGATGAGATACTGTTAAGCAAAAAGTTCCTTTCCCTTCCTTTACAGGATTATTCGGTAAGTCCTTTAACCGCATTTTTACTGGGCTGGACCGATTATATAGACACACAGTTAATTCAGTTTACAGATACACAGGGGGAATAAACGCAATGAAGTACAAACGCATTTTATTAAAGCTTTCCGGCGAAGCTCTTTCCGGCAAGGATAATATTCTGGACCCCGTATTCTTGAAAGAAACGGGCGAGAATATTAAAAAATGTATGGACGAGGGTATGCAGATAGCCATTGTCTGCGGTGCGGGAAATATCTGGCGCGGCGGCAGACAGCACGGACATAATATAGACAGAGTCCGCGGCGACCACATGGGTATGATGGGCACCATGATAAATTCTCTTGCCATACAGGACGCAATAATAAAAGCAGGGGCTCCTTGCGTGGTTATGAGCGCCGTTCCCATGACACAGATATGCGAGGTATATTCCCAGTACAAGGCTATAGAGCATCTGGAAAACGGCAAAGCCGTAGTTCTTGCCTGCGGAACGGGATACCCCTTCTTTACCACAGATACGGGTGCTTTACTCCGTGCGGCGGAAATTAAGGCAGATGTGGCTATGTTTGCAAAAAATATAGACGGTATCTACGATAAAGACCCTGCAAAATATCCCGATGCGGTTAAGTACGACCGTATCACCTATGCGGAGATGCTGGAAAAGGATCTTCACGCAATAGACACTGCCGCAGGCGCACTGGGCAGAGAAAACGACCTTAAGGTACTTATGTTCAGACTGGATAAGCCTGAAAACATATACACCGCGGCTATGGACGAAACCGTGGGCACAATTCTTGAAAATTAAAAACAT
>JAGCNA010000272.1 GCA_017646185.1 Clostridia bacterium | reverse complement strand
CGATCCGGATGGGGCTCGAACCCACGACCTCCAGCGTGACAGGCTGGCGTTCTAACCAACTGAACTACCGGACCACATTGTGTGCGCCTCAGCGCGCTTGCTTATAATAACACATCTTTTTTCATTTTGCAATACCTTTTTTAAAAAAAATTGAAAATTTCCTCACATTGACAAATCTCACCCTTTTTGATATAATTCTTTAGGAGGTAATGCACAGTGAAAAGCAAAAAAATCATTATTTTAATAGCTTGTATTGCGGCTGTTCTTATCGTTTCTATTGCTGCAATGGCGTTTATAGGCAAAAAAGGCGCGGGTGATTCCGTTTCCGCCGCAAGAGAATATTTAGAAGCTTCTATGCGGTACGATACAAAAGGAATGGCAAACACCGCTTCCGATAAGGTAAGACAGCAATTATATAATACGGGAGAGATTCCCACCGTAAGAGAACTGATAAAAGCACTTAACAAAAGCTACGCGGGTGTCCCTACGGGATACGAGGGTAAAAAAATCACCTTTACTGTGGTAGAGGAGCGCGTAAGCGGCGACACTGTATACGTAAAGCTTAACGTATATGTAGACGGAGAAAAGCGTTTTACCCGCGAATGCGCAACAGTTAAGGTTGGCGGCAGATGGTATTATGACGGAGAAACGGAGGTTAAATAAATATGAAATACGTTTCTGAAAACGGCAAAGCAAAAATTACTTTTGAAAAGCAGGAATATTCCCTTAACAACCAGCCCTTTGACAACACCTTTTCAAGCGATACCGTAGTTATTGATGAAGCGGGCACAGAGCCTGTTAAGATTAACTGCAAAAAGCGTTTGGGCGGTACATACGTGTACTGCAATAACCCCGAAATGCTTTCTTCCCCCGATATCGATACCGTGCTTATGGAGGATAAATACTTAAGCGGTGACGTTGTTTTTACCTTTGAAAACAGCAATCATTCCGGTGTGGATCTACGTATGGGTTACAGACTTTACAACGATTCCGGCAAGGATGCTACTGTTACCGTAACAAATATCGGCGTGCAATGGGAAGGCGAATGGCTGGGTCAAAAAGAGTGGAGCGACTATTACTCTCTTAAATTCGATCTGCCCGAGGATTATTTCAATGCGGACGGAAGCGTTCACGAAGCGTACTTTGGCTGTGATTTTGTTGATTACACCCCTACCCTTTATACACCCCAAACTATCACCGTACCCGACGGAAAGTACATATACGTAATGGGCGGTACCAGCGAGGATTCTTACGGCGGCTTTACCGCAGGCGATACAGGCGATAAATTCCTTAAAGTCGGCAAATGCGGAAACGGCGTGGTTAAATTTAATATCGACGGTGAAATGACCGGCTCCTTCCTTTGTTATACCGACCCCGAAAACGTGCCTTACGGAAAATCCCAGCAAGGATATATAGTAAGCAGGGACGGAAGAGATTATTCCGCACAGTACAAGGGCACCGACCATACCGCAGGTCTGATTGAAACAGAGGCTGTATTTGTTTCCGGTAACGATACTGCAGACGGTCCGATCCCCGTTACATACGATTACTGGTCGGATGTTAACTGTGCAAGCAAGAATCAGCCCTACCAGCTTTATGAAAGAGAAAAGTTTACCTATACCGGTCCTGCATATCATTACGCTATCAATCCCAACGGCAACGATAAATATATCGGCACGGATATGATGGTGTTCGAGTGTGTGGATACCGAGGGCAAGCCCATTATTATAGATAACGACCGTGCGGACGGCGCAGGAAAGCCCGCAAACACCGGTAACTGGATGATACAATATACCGATAACCTGACATTGGTTAATTCATCCGATGCCGAAAAGAAGTTCAGAATATACAAAAAAGGCTCTATAAGCGGTGTTCTGGCAACGATAGTGAGAGATACCGAAGGTAAAGTCAAACGTGCTTTTATGAACGTACAGCCCTATTCCTTTAACAAGCCCGAAGAAGCCTTTGCGGGTATTAACAAGGATGGACTTGTCCTTTCTCACGGCAGATATTGGCCCGTAATGGCAAACGGACAGCCTTTTCCCGAATTGCTTGAAGAACGTACTCTCGTTTATGAAACCGTCTTGCAGCCCAAATCAGCCGCCCGT
>JAGCNA010000271.1 GCA_017646185.1 Clostridia bacterium | reverse complement strand
GTGCAGTAAACTCCCCCGCAAACCTTATTGTTCCTATCGGCACCCGTATAAAGGACGTATTTGCGGCGGCAGGGGGCTTTAAAACCGACCCCGAAAAGATAATTATGGGCGGTCCTATGATGGGACATTCCATGCCCGATACGGAATATCCCGTAATGAAGGGAACAAACGCACTTCTTGCCTTTGATAAAAAGGAAGCGGAAATACCCGAGGAAACTCCCTGCATAAACTGCGGAAGCTGTATACAAAGATGCCCCCTTCATCTTGATCCGCCTGCTTTCGGAAAAGCGTATATGCTTAAAGACCCCAAGGCTTTGGAAAAATTAAAGGTTAATCTGTGTATGGAATGCGGTGTGTGCGCCTACGTCTGCCCTGCAAAACGGCATCTGGTGCAAAGAAACCGTCTTGCAAAAAATATGCTTAAAGAGCATAACGAGAAAAAGAAAAAAGAGGAGGCAGAGAAAAATGGAAAAGCTTAAAATCTCCCCCTCACCTCATATATGGAGCAAAAAAACGGTTAGCGGAATAATGCTGGACGTTATTATCGCCCTTATGCCTGCCGCCATAGCTTCCATACTTATTTTCGGATACCGTTCCGCTTTGGTAATAGGCGTATGTGTTACATTCGCAGTTTTAAGTGAATTTTTGTTCCAGAAAATAATAAAGACAAAGGTTTTGGTAGGGGATCTTTCTGCCTGCGTAACCGGTCTGTTGCTTGCTTTGAACCTGCCCGTTTCCATTCCCTTATGGCAAGCCGCTTTGGGAAGTGTATTTGCCATAGTGGTGGTTAAAGGGCTGTTTGGCGGTATTGGCAAAAACTTTGCAAACCCCGCCATAACCGCAAGAATAATGATGCTTATTGCCTTTACGGGAACTATGACAGCCTTCACCGCCCCGTTGAGTCCCGACCTTACATCAACGGCAACGCCTCTTGAAGCCCTTAAGGCTATGGGAACAGAGCTTCCCTCCTTAAAGGATATGTTTTTGGGGATCAGAGGAGGCTCCCTTGGCGAAACCTGCGCTCCGGCTTTGCTGATCGGAGGGATTTACCTTATCTTCCGAGGAATTATAAGCTGGACAACTCCCGTGTGCTATATAGGCACGGTGTTTGTGCTCTCCCTTATATACGGCGGTATGGACTTTGCTTTGTATCAGGTTTTGGCAGGCGGTCTTATACTGGGTGCATTCTTTATGGCGACAGATTATTCCACCACCCCCTCAAGACCTTGGGGAAAGGTGATATTCGGTATCGGATGCGGAATTATAACCGCCGCAATACGCTTTTACGGAAGCTACCCCGAGGGAGTATCCTTCTCCATACTGCTTATGAACATTATTACCCCGTATATCGATAAGTGGACACGCCCCACCCCGATAGGAGGTAACAAATAATGAAAAACGGAATTAAAAGCGTTTTGGTGCTTACCTCTATATGTCTTATCACCACTCTGCTGGTGGCACTTACCAACCATTTTACCGCACCCGTTATAGAAAAAAACAAAGCGGATGCCGCCAACAAGTCCCTTATTCAGGTGCTTGAAGGCGCAAAGAATTTTGATAAGCTGGAAAAGCCCGCCGATACCCCCGAATCCGTGCAGGATATCTATATGGAAACAAGCGGTCTGGGGTTTGCGGTAACCGTATCCGTAACCTCCTCTTACAGCAAATCTCCCATGCTTTACACCGTGGGCGTGAGCAGTAACGGAATGATTACCGGAATTGTAATAACCAATTACGGGGAAACAAAGGATTTCGGCAAGGATACCTACCCCCAAACCTACGTGGGTATGGATTCCGCCCTTAACGGCGCAGAGCTGGTATCCGGAGTAACCTATTCCTCCGCCGCATTCAGGCAGGGGGTTGAGGATGTGTTTGCCGTCCTTATAAAAATGAACCTTATACAAGCAGGGGAAAAAAGCGAAGAGCAAAAGATAAAAGAGCTTTTGGATAAGCTTATCCCCGGTGCACTGAACGACAGCGGCACAGGTTCTTTTAAAGACTTCACCGTTCCCGATTGGGGGGCGGCAGGATATGAAGCTTCCAACGGCACGGGATATATACTTGTTTCAAAGGACGGAACG
The DNA here is from genome assembly GCA_017646185.1 of Clostridia bacterium. Classification (GTDB taxonomy): domain Bacteria; phylum Bacillota; class Clostridia; order Oscillospirales; family CAG-382; genus SFLA01. Next base: position 4,161 of record JAGCNA010000271.1, on the reverse strand, counting down.
GTGTATACCGTCAATCCTTTCGGCAAGGTAAAGGCTTATGATACCGACGGAAAGGATATAACCGATACCGCACAAAACCTTACCGATGCGGCAGGGGCTGTGCCCAAGCTTTCGGGGCAAAAGGAAAACGCCGATACAAAGGCTTTGAAAAAGCTGACGGGAGACACCGCAATGTTCACAGCCGCCGTTATTGACACGGTATCCACCGTTACCAACGCTTTTGTAATAGATAACGAAGGCGAAAGGCTGTACGGATTTGTATGCCGTCCCATTGGCTACAACAACGGTACCATGACGGTATACGGTATACTGGACAGCGAAGGAAAGATAAAAGAAATAAAAATAAGCGAAATAATACTGTATTCCCAGCATTACGATGATTACGAGCTGAACGAAGAAGCCTATACCGAAGGGTTGAAGGGAAAGGACGGTTCCACGCTGTCTGAAGAAGATACCCTTATTTCCGGCGCAACCATATCCGGAAACGCAGTAAACAAGGCTTTGAAAGATATGTTTGGTGCGTATGAGGATATAACGAAGGGAGGAAACGGGAATTGAAAAACAATTTGCGTGTTTTACTGAACGGTTTTGTAAAGGAAAATCCCGTTTTCGTGCTCCTTTTGGGCACCTGCCCCACTCTTGCCACCACCACAAGCGTGGTTTCGGCTCTGGCAATGGGGCTTGCGGCGGCGGCAGTGCTTATATGTTCAAACGCCGCTATATCCCTTTTGAGAAAAATAATACCCGATAAGGTGAGAATACCTGCATATATCGTTATTATTGCGGGATTCGTTACCGTAGTTCAGATGCTTATGGAAGCATACCTCCCCTCTTTATACGAAATGCTGGGAGTATACCTTGCTCTTATAGTTGTTAACTGTATTGTTTTGGGCAGGGCGGAAATGTTTGCTTCCAAAAACACCGTGGGTGCTTCTATCCTTGACGGTGCGGGAATGGGCTTGGGATTTACCCTTGCTCTGCTTTGTATGGCTATCGTCCGTGAGGTGTTCGGCGCAGGAAGCTTTGCGGGAATGGAAATTCCCTTTATAAGCGATTACACCGTGCCTATATTGGTTTCTCCCCCCGGCGGATTTTTCGTGTTCGGCGTGCTTATCGCTCTGGTGTCCGCTTTGGGTAAAAAGCCGGTTAAAGAGGAGTTTGGGTGCGAAGGATGCCCCAACGCATCTCTTTGCAAAGGCGAGTGCGGAAAGGAGAAGGCGTGATGTTAAAAAATCTTGTTATTATCCTTATGGCTTCGGTTTTGGTAAACAATTACGTTTTGTCCAGATTTCTTGGTGTATGCCCCTTTCTCGGGGTTTCCAAAAAGCTTGACCAAGCGGCGGGAATGGGCGCGGCGGTTATATTCGTTATGCTGGTTGCCACCGCGGCAACGTGGCCCATATACACCTATCTGCTTTCACCAAAGTATGAATATCTGCAGACTATTGTATTTATACTTGTTATCGCCGCACTGGTTCAGTTTGTGGAGATAGTGCTTAAAAAATATATTCCCGCTTTGCATAAATCACTCGGAATCTACCTACCCCTTATAACCACCAACTGCGCCGTTTTGGGCGTAACTTTAAACAATATTACCGATGGATACGGATTTTTGGAATCCATGGTGTCATCCCTCGGTGCAGGGCTGGGCTTCCTTTTGGCTATGGTGCTGTTTGCGGGAGTGCGCGGAAAAATGGAGGGGGCTGAAATTCCCAAAGCGTTTAAGGGAATACCCATTACCCTTATTGCCGCTTCCATAGTTTCTATGTCCTTTTACGGATTCGCATCCGTAATTGAAAATATGTTTGCTTAAAGAGAAAGGGGAAAAGAAAAATGAAAGAAATTCTTATCCCCGCCCTTTTGGCAGGGGGAATAGGTCTGCTGGCGGCGGTAATACTTACGCTGGCATCCCGTTTTATGGGAGTGAAAGCAAACGAAACGGAAAAAGAAGTGCTTGAAGCTCTGCCCGGTGTAAACTGCGGTGCCTGCGGATACCCCGGCTGTGAAGGATACGCAAAAGCTTTGGCAGAGGGAAAAACAACCGCCACAAATCTTTGCGTTCCCGGTTCCGACGGGGTTTCAAGAAAAATTTCCGCCATACTGGGTGTGGAATTTGAAGACGTTGTGGAAAAGACCGCCTTTGTGCATTGCAGGGGGGATTGTAACCGCAACAAGGAAAAAGCCGCTTACCAAGGAATATCATCCTGCGCGGCGGCAAAAGGAGTGTTCGGCGGCAAAGGCGCCTGCTCCTTTGGGTGCTTGGGCTACGGAGACTGCGCCGCCGCCTGCCCCGTTAATGCAATATGCATGGAAAACGGGATTGCCCATATAAACGGCAACAAATGTATTGGCTGCGGAATATGCGTTAAAATATGCCCCAACAGAATTATAACTCTGTTTGACGGAACGGAAAAAGCGGCAATAGCTTGCTCCAACACCGAAAAAGGCGCGGCAACACGTAAAAAGTGCGAGGTTGGCTGTATTGCCTGCACAAAATGCGCAAAGGTTTGCCCCACAGATGCCATAACCATAGAAAACAACCTTTCCCGTATTGATTATGAAAAATGTATTCGCTGCGGTAAATGTATTGAGGTTTGCCCCGTAAACTGCATTGTAGCGGCACCGATACCCATTGTGAACGATGAAAAGTAAAAAATTACTTGCGGACCTGCTGATAATATTCATTCCCCTTGCCTTGTGCGCAGGATATATGCTGTGGGTGTATTTTACCCACCAAGCGGGAGGATACGTTTGTGTTGAGCAGGACGGGGTTCAAACCGCATCCTACCCCTTGAACGAGGACAGAGAGATTGAACTGAAATCCCAAAACGGGGGGGACAACCTGTTGGTGATAAAGGATGGAAAGGTATATATCCGATCCGCCTCCTGCCCCGATAAAATATGTGTAAACCACCGCAAGATCGGCTTTGAAGGAGAAAGGATAGTATGTCTGCCAAACCGACTGACAGTGCGTATAGCCAAACAAGAAAAAGCTCCCGATCTAACGCCTTAAAAGCGGCGGCAGGGGGTGTGGCTCTTGCCACGGCTATGATACTTTCATACGTGGAAACCCTTATTCCTTTTAATATAGGCATACCGGGAATAAAGATAGGTCTGCCCAACCTTGTTGTACTTTTTATTTTGTATAAATACGGATTTGGTTATGCCGCGGCGGTATCCCTTTTGCGAGTGGCTTTGGCGGGAATACTGTTTGGAAGCGCGCCTTCCTTTATATACAGTCTTTCCGGCGCACTGGTAAGCCTGGGAATAATGGTACTGCTTAAAAAGACAGACCTTTTCTCCCCTGCGGGAGTAAGCGTTGCGGGAGGAATTGCCCATAATCTTGCCCAGATCTGCGCCGCCGCCGTTTTGATGAACACGGCGGAGATACTGTATTACCTTCCCGCCCTTGTTATCGGCGGAACGGTAAGCGGCGCCTTGATAGGCATAACGGCAGGTATACTGATTAAAAAAATAAATATTATAAATAAAATTTAAAGGAGAATTTAAAATGAAACAAAGGTTAGTGTCTGTTTTGCTCTGCATTGCTTTGCTGTTTTCTTTTTCGGCTGTGCTTTTCGGCTGTGAGCAAGCACAAGAGCAATCACAAGAGCAATCAAAAGAACAAAGCACACTTGAACAAGAATCCCAGCCGGAGGAGGAAAGCATACCTATGATAAACGCAAAAGAATTGCCCGATTACGGCAACAAGACAGTGGGAAAATCATACACAAGATCTATGCTTTATCCCGATGATTCCGGCCCCTCTTACCCCGACGAGGGAAATAAGAGCATGACCGACGGCGTGATTGCTTCGGAAAACGCAAAGTATTCCGATAAAGCCTTTATGGGCTTTAACAAGAGTATTGCGGATTACACCTCCCGCGGCTACGCATACATAACCGTTGATCTGGGCGGACTTTTTTATGTTGATACATTTATCGCCCACGTAGCATCCGCTTTCCACGAGAGCGTGGGAATTTCCGCACCCCAGTACGTTGAAGTAATGGTTTCCCACGATAACCAGAATTGGTATAAAGCAGGCAGAGCTATGATAGCCGATACCGACGAGGTAAGCTCTATTCCCGCAACGCTGGAGCTTGAATATGCGCTTACCGCAAGATACGTTCAGTACAGATTTGTAGGACACAGCAACTGGAT
>JAGCNA010000270.1 GCA_017646185.1 Clostridia bacterium | reverse complement strand
CGTAATTAAGGGGAATATCCTCGCAGGCATAGAGATAATTTCCCTTGCCGTTAATATATTCGGTTCCCTTTGTGTCCTTAACCGAAACGATATTGTAATCATCATCAAAGATGACGGTATATTTATCCGATACGATCTGCTTTTTTTCAACCTTTACGTTGCAACGGGCTTTTTTTGCCTTTACACGGGCAAAGCCTTTTGCGGGGATATTGCTTAATTCGTATTCCCCCACAGCACCTGAAAATTCAAAGGGCAGAGGGTTTGCTACGGCGATATATTCCCCATCCTCTTCTTTTCCCAAAAGGTCTGTAAGAGAAGCGGAAAGCAGTTTTTGGGAATCCGAAAACAGTTCTTCATACTGCTTGCGGCTGTCCGCATACACTTCGGGAATGGAAGAACCGGGAATAATATCGTGGAACTGGTTTAAAAGGATTATCTTCCAAAGCTCGTCCCACTTTGCAAGGGGAAATTCCTTGCCGTTTTCTATATCGTTTACCGAAAGGGCGGTTTCCAAAAGTCTTAAAACGTTTTCTGCCTTGCGGTTAAACAGCTTGTTCTTTGCGGCGGAGGTGTATGTGCCTCTGTGGTATTCAAGGTACAGTTCCCCTCTCCACTCCGGCAGCTTGCCTTCTGTGGAATCCTTAAGCTCTTTTAAATATTTGCTTGCGTGAACGTACTCCACCTTGGGGCATCCGGGAAGTCCATCATAAAGACGGGCGCCCTTTTCCACCATTTTTTCTGTGGTAGCTCCCCCGCCGTCTCCCCAGCCCACGGTTACCAAAACCTTGTCTGTGAGAGATTTTTGGGAGTATCTGTCGTATGCTCCCACAACGCAGGCAGGATCTGTGGTGGCAACGTAGGTGGTATAGCGGGTGCTGTCCACCCCTCTCTGCTTGTCCTGTGCGGTGAGGAAGTATGTGAAAATTCCCGTACCGTCAATACCCTTCCAGATAAAGGTATCGTAGGGCATACGGTTGGTATCGTTCCAGCTTATTTTGGAGGTGAGGAACGTGTCTATTCCGCTTTTTACGCATATCTGGGGAAGCGCTGCGGAATAACCGAATACATCGGGCAGCCACAAAATGTGGTTATCCACCCCGAATTCCTCTTTAAAAAACCGTTTTCCGTGGATGATCTGGCGCACCAAGGATTCGCCCGAGGACAAATTACAGTCTGCTTCTACCCACATACTGCCTTCCGGCTCTATTCTGCCCAAGGCTACCATTTCCTTTACACGCTCATAAAGGGCTGCATCCTGCTCCTTTATGTATGCAAAAAGCTGGGGCTGGCTGGACATAAATATATATTCGGGGTATCTTTCAAGCAAAGCAAGCACGGTGGCAAAGGAATGCTGTGCTTTTTCCTCTGTCTGTGCCAAGGTCCACAGCCAAGCGATATCTATGTGGGTGTGACCGATACATATTGCCGTGGTGCCGTCCCCGCCTTTGTGCTTTGCATAAAGGTTTTCCTTTAAATATTCACGGGCGGTTTTTACGGATGCGTAAAATTCCTCCGAGCAGGGTATGCGCAGATCCAATTTATTGAGTGTGCCGATAAGGGCATCCATTATAATTTCGTATTCTCGGCTGTCCGGCTTTGAGATCTTGCAAATTTCAAAGGGCACCAAAAGATCGTAATACAACGCCTTTGTGTCCGCATCATAAATTTCGGCTTCCACGTTAAGGGGAAGATTATCCACCAACGAGCCGGTGTAGGCGTAAAGCAGATAATTATATTCCTGCTTGTAGTCTATTTCCACGGTGCGGTGGTTTGTATCCAAGCCCTGCAGGGCTTTGCCGTTTTCGTATATTATAAACTGGGGGTTATATACGTTCCAGCCGTCCTTATCCGTATCCACACGGAGGCGGATAGAGGAATCCCGCTCGCTTTCGGGCAGAGAGAATTTTAAGTTAAACAGACAATGGCTATCCTTTTTTTCGCCCCAGCGCATACCTTTTTCAAAAGGAGTAAATTCGGTAGGCAAGGCTTCTTTGCTTTTGTAGCCGCAGGGAGCAAAGGTAATGTCTGTGCAGGGGTATCTTCTTTTTACGATCTGGCTTTTTACGGTTACCAGAAACCGTGTAAGCCGTTTTTCTCTGTCGCTCATAATATTTATCCTCAACTTTTGGGGTGTTTCTTTTCGGGGTCCCCGATAAAGCGTTTTTTCGTGATACGTTTCGTCTGTTGGTGACGATTTGCCAAAAAACCTTTATTGGGGTTTAATCTGTGCAAGGAGCTGTTCGGGATATTCGGGGATTGCGCCTAATTGTGTAACCACGTAAGAGCCTAAAGTGCAGGCGCGGTTTAAGCAGACAGACACTTTTTCGCCCGATAAATAGTTAACCAAAAATGCGGCGGAGAAGGAATCTCCCGCGCCGACGGTGGAAACCACCTCTGATTCGGGACATTTTGCAAACCATCTTCCCTTGCGGGTAAAGCAGCAGGCGCCGTCTGCATCCATGGTAATGACCACGGTATGTATATTTGTGTAAACGGAAAGGATATATTCTGCGGTGGCGATAAGCGAGCCTTTGCCGAAAATCTCCATTTCCTCTCTGCTGAATTTAAGAATAGTTGCGTTTTTAAGGCAGGTTTCCAGAATTTCGCCGGTGCAGAAATCCTGTCTTATATTTATATCGCAAAATACTTCCTTTGCCACGCCCTTGGAAACAAGCTTTAAAAAGCTTTCCATACTCTTTTCTTCACGCAGAGCGAGAGAGCCGAAGTACAGAGCATCGTAATCCTTATCTATCCTTTTGGGGCAGGGAATGTTATCGTATGCCACGCCGGAAGCAAGGTAATATGAAGGGGTGCCGTTTTCATCCAAGGTGACTTCGCAATATCCCGTGGGGATTTTTCTGAGCGTTTCGATATAGTCTGTGCCAACCCCCGACATTTTGACCATATCCAACGCCTGCTTTCCCAAAGCGTCCTTTCCCACGGCGGAGATTATCTGTGTCTGCGCTCCGAGACGGGTACAATGGGTTATAAAGTTTAAGGGTGCGCCCCCTAATTTTTGTTCTCCTCCGAAAATATCCCAGAGGATCTCACCGAAAGCAAGTATTTTCATATTACTTAGCCTCGGGATATTCGTTGCAAAGGAGGTATACGGGGGGGCAATCCTCCTCTATATTGGTAAATCTTGCCTGAGGTTCGTAAAAGCGGTTGTCCGTATTATCGTCGTTAACCATACTTACCTCGCCAAGCAGACATTTTCCGCTTCCTTTTTCTGCCCAGAATGCGTGGTACTGACCGGGAAGCAGGGTTATGCTCTCGCCCGGCATAAGGCGAAGCACGGTGCCGGAGGGTACGGTGAACTCACGTCCGTCACACTTAACGGTTACGGGTTCGGTTCCCAAGGTATCGTTTTCCCCTCTGGAATAAAGCTCAACGCAAAGCACGCCGCCGCCGCGGTTTATAATATCCTCCATCTTGTTCCAATGGAAGTGCATGGGGCTGTACTGGGCTTCATCGGTAATAAGCAGTTTTTCCGCATAGGGCTTGGGGTCCCCTGTTTTTAAATTTCCGTTGCGGATGGTAAAAAGGAACAGACCTACTTTTTGGAAATCTCCTCTGCCGTAATCGGTAACGTCCCAACCCAGCATATTATGGCGGATCTCATCATATTCGTGTCCTTTTTCCTGCCACTCTT
>JAGCNA010000269.1 GCA_017646185.1 Clostridia bacterium | reverse complement strand
GAGCGGGTTGCGGGAGTAGCAATAAGCTCTGCAGTAATAAGGTCACGCTCGGTAATACCGTATTTTTCGTTAAGTATATTCAAAAGATTAAGCTTTACGCCGTCTTCTTCGTCATAAGGTGCGCTTGCGGCTACGAGATTAAGTCCCTCACCCGTAATGCCTTCCGCAAGTGTTTTTGCATACTGGTCCTTTGCAATATGGGGCATAAGGTCGGTTATGTAGAATACGGGTTCGCTTTCATCCTCGCCTATACACACCTTAACCTCGGTTCCGTCTGCACGGTAGATAACGCCGTGAAGAGAAAGAGGAATAGCTGTCCACTGATATTTTTTGATACCGCCGTAATAATGGGTCTTAAGAAGCGCGAGATTTGCTTCCTCGTAAAGAGGCTTTTGCTTAAGGTCAAGACGGGGGCAATCAGTATGAGCGATTATCATACGTACGCCGGTCTCTGTCTTTTCTTTTCCGATAACCGCAAGATATATTCCTTTTTTGCGGTTAACATAATATACTCTGTCGCCGGGCTTGTAGCTTGCCTTGCGGTCATAAGCAACAAATCCGTTCTTTTCTGCCTGCATAACAGCGTAATCAACCGCTTCACGTTCTGTTTTTGCACTATCGATAAATTCACGGTAGCCTTTGCAGTACTCATCTGCGTTTTGCTTTACGTCTTCGTTAAGAAAAACGTTTAAAGGCTTGTATAAAAGTTTTTTAGAGAGTTCCTTATCCATTTTTACTTTCCTCCGTATAGTATAATTGAATATAATAGCCGCGTGCCGTTTTTATACGGTTTACGAACTGTTTTGTTTCCCCATAAGGTATTTCCTTTAAGGTAACGCCATCGTCGCTGTAGCGTTCGTCAGCGAGCCAACCGCCCACTGTTCCCTGCCCTGCGTTGTATGCGGCAAACACGGTTTCCCAATTCGAAAAGATACCGTACAGATATTTAAGCATACAAGCACCGGTTCGGATATTTGATTCGGGGTCGAATATATTTTCCGCAATACATTCTTCCTTCATTTTATAGGTTATAAGCCATTCATAGGTCACGGGCATCAGCTGCATCAAACCGCAAGCCCCTACCGGCGAAACCGCTTCCGGACGAAAATCGCTTTCGCATTTTATTACCGCATAAATGATATCCTCCGGTACGCCGAATTCTATCGAGGCGGCGGTTACGAAGCTTTCGTATTTTCTGGGATACTGCTCCTCAAGAGCAGGTCCGCAGGAAGCGAGAAGCAAGGCGGCAACACATAATATAATCAAAATTTTACGCATATTATGCCCCCACGCATTGGATAAACAATGCGATCTTTTGTGAAAGATCCTTTACTGTTTCCGAATTTTCAATAACGTAATCACAGTTTTCTTTAAGAAAATCATCATCGTACTGGCGGCTCAAACGATCACGGAAATCTTTTTCGGTATATCTGCCGTGCATACGTTCAAGCAAAATTTCAAAAGGTGCGGTTAGCGCCAAGGTAACATCACACTCTTTATCAAAACCGCTTTCAAAAAGCAGAGGCGCCGCCACTACGCAGTTGCCTTTGCTTTGCTTTATCCAACGGCGTACGTAATTCAATATGTGTTTATGGGTGATCTCGTTTAAGGTTTTTGTGTGCTCCGCTGAAGTAAAGCATATTTTTGCGAGAACGCTTCTGTCAAGGGAACCGTCTTTGGCCACAATACCGGCACCGAACACCGAAACCAGCTCTTCAAAGCACTGTTCGCCGGGTAAGCACACACGACGGGAAACGTCGTCACAATCGATAACGTTCAAGCCGAACGAAGAAAATATCCTTAAAGCTTCGGATTTTCCAGTTCCCATTCGTCCGCAAAGACCTATTACCATTCCCCTATCACCTCTTTGATCATCTTTTCCGTTACGGCGCCCTGACGCAAAATAACAGGCTTATCCCCTGCCAAAGAAATAATTGTAGACGGAACGCCCACGGGGGTTAATCCCGAATCTATAATCGCATCTACCCTGTCACCCAAAGAGCGCATTACCGATTCCGCCTCCGCAGGGCTTGCTTCACCGGAAATATTCGCACTCGTTGCCGCAATGGGAAAGCCGCACTTTTTTGCAAGTGCCAAAAACACGTTGTTTGAAGGGAAGCGCAATCCCACCGTATCCATACCCGAGGTTACGTTATTTCCGATACAAGGCTTCTTTTTAACGATAACCGTAAGAGGACCGGGTGTAAATGCTTTTATAAGAGCTTTTGCGGTATCGTCAAGATATCCTATTTCGTTTGCCTGATCCACCGTATAAAGATGGCACAAAAGCGCCTTTTCCTTGGGACGGCATTTCGCTGTGTACAGACGTTCTATTGCCTTTTCATCAAAAACGTTTGCACCCACGCCGTATACCGTTTCTGTGGGAAAGACGGCTATTCCGCCGCCGCACAGAATATCTGCACAAATATTAATACTGTCGATATTCGGATTTGATTCCGACATAAGGAAATATTTTGCTTTCATAGGTTATTTAACCACATACTCCCCATCCCCGAGACGGCGGATACGGGCAGAATAAAAGGCGGTAAGAGCGTTTATCATATGGGTAATATCTTCGCTTCCCGCAGTTTCAAAAGAAGAATGCATAGCGAGCTGGGCGATACCGATATCCACGGTATTTACCGAAACGTGTGTTGCGGCAATATTGCCCAAGGTAGAACCGCCCATCATATCGGCACGGTTTGTATAACGCTGAACGGGCACACCCGCTTCCGTACATATACGGGTAAACAGAGCATCGGAAACGGAATCCGTTGTGTATTTTTGGTTGGCATTATATTTTATAACCACACCGCCGTTGATATATACCTTGGAAGTGGGATCGGAATATTCGGGATGGTTGGGATGCACCGCATGGGCGTTGTCCGCAGAAACCAAAAAGCTGTTTGCCAAAAGAGAAAGCTTTTTGCCCTGAGTAAACCCAAAGGATTCGCAGATGCGGGAAATCACGTCATCAAGGAACGTGGAATCCGCACCCTGCTTTGTGGTGCTGCCCACCTCTTCGTTATCCAAAACTGCAAGCACGGGAACGGTATCCGTTTCGTTTGCCGCCAAAAATCCCTGCAAAGAAGCATACACGCACTCGAGATCATCCAGTCTGGGGCAGGAAATGAATTCACCGTTTGCACCCCACTGAACGCCGTTATCGTTATTGATAAGGAACAGATCCGTGCTGATAATATCTTCGGCAGATATATTCAATTCTTCGGCTATCTTTTTGCGCAAAGTTCCGCATTCGCCGCTTCCCCACAAGGGAACCATATCCACGTTTGCTTTATATTCAAAGCCGGTGTTTGCGGCACGGTTCATATGTATCGCCACATTGGGAATGAGCACCATAGCCTCTTCGGAAGAATACAACACGGAGCGAATACGGTCTTCTTCCTTAACCATTATTTTTCCGGCAACGTACAAAGGTCTGTCCATCCAGGTAGCGCACAGCATCCCGCCGTAACGTTCGGTGTTAAGACGCACATAGGGCTT
>JAGCNA010000268.1 GCA_017646185.1 Clostridia bacterium | reverse complement strand
TACTCCTTACAAACCGAGTTCACCCCACCCGTGAAAACGGACTGTTGTATCCTATCCGCAGAGAATTTTACAACGCTGTATTTTCGGAGCAGATATTATGAAAAAAACTGTTTTTAACGGTATAGATAATATAAACGAATATATTTCTCTTTTTGAAAACAGCCGTGTGGGGCTCATAACCAACCCCACGGGAGTTAACAGACAGCTTGTTTCCACGGCGGATATTCTTTTTAATATGGGTGTGCTGCGCTGTTTGTTTTCACCCGAGCACGGCGTGCGGGGAAACGCACAGGCAGGCAAGCATATAGATACTTATACCGACGAAAAAACCTCCCTTCCCGTATACAGTCTTTACGGAAGTGCGCCTCATATAAAAAAAGAGGTGCTGGAGGGGTTGGATATCGTGGCTTTCGATATTCAGGATATCGGCGCAAGGTATTATACGTATATGTATACCCTTTCTTACGCAATGGAGGATTGCGCCGCTTTGGGCAAGACTATGGTGGTGTTTGACCGTATCAACCCCGTAGGCGGTTATGCAGAGGGGAATATACTTTCCACAGAGTTTTCTTCCTTCGTGGGCAGATACGCTCTTCCCGCAAGACACGGGCTCACCATAGGGGAATACGCTCGGTACATAAACGAAAAAGAGGGAATAAACTGCAATTTAAAGGTTATCCCCGTAAAAGGCTGGGAAAGAAGTATGCTTTTTTCGGATACCGACCTTTTGTGGATCCCGCCTTCCCCCAACATCCCCACGTCGGATACGGCTTTGTGCTACCTCGGCACCTGCCTTTTTGAAGGGACAAATCTTTCCGAAGGCAGAGGAACCACTCGCCCCTTTGAATTTATCGGCGCCCCTTGGCTTGACGGGGAGAAAACGGCGCAGGAATTCAATTCTCTGGGACTAAAGGGCGTAAAGCTCCGCGGCTGTTACTTCACCCCCGTTTTTTCAAAGTATGAAGGGCAGGTGTGCGGCGGCGTGTTTTTCCATATAACGGATAAAACCACCTTCCGTCCCTTTGAATCCGCCCTGCTGCTTTTGGATATCATCCGTAAAAATAACAAAGAATTTGAATTCGCACCCCCGTATAACGGACGCTCCTTTATCGACCTCCTCTTCGGTTCGGATATTATCCACTCACCCGATTTTTCTGCGCAGTCCTACTTAAAGGAATGCGATCAAAAATTAAAAGAGCACGAAAAAAACGCGCTCCCTTACTATATGTATTAAAAAAAGCACCCTGCGGGGTGCTTTTTTAATGAGGAATGAGGAATGCGACGAGATGATACGCATCGCTAAATGAGGAATTTCGGAAGATTTTTGCGTTATACGCAAAAATCTACCATAGTTTCTCGTTTCTCGTTTATAGTTCTTCTGCTGTGGGCGGTTCGGAAAGCATTATTTCCAGATTTCCGTTTCTGCAGCGCAGTGCGTCTATAAACTCCTGTGCTTTGTCCCCGTCCTTTAATTCCACACGGTAGGAAAGCTTATAAAGGCTTCCCATATTGGTGGTCTTGGTTGCAATAAGGCGGTATTTTTTTGTATAAGTCTTAAACAGATCGTCAAACCCGTGGGCGATATTAAGGGATTCGGGCACGGTTATGCTAAGCAAAAGGGAACTGTCCTCGCCTATCTTTATAAAGGAGATAACCACCGTTATAATACTTACAATAAGGGTAAACAGCACAGAAAGCGCCACATAGCCCGATGCGCAAGCCAAGCCTGCCGTCATTACCAGAAAGATGGAAACAATATCCCTTGCTTTTCCGGGTACGGAACGGAATCTTACCAAAGAGAACGCGCCCATAACC
>JAGCNA010000267.1 GCA_017646185.1 Clostridia bacterium | reverse complement strand
TTTCCATCTTCATATTGGGTGACATCCATATCATAGAGCCCTTTTCGGTTATCATTTTTTCGCCGTTTTCAAGGTCACAGGTAACGTAAGGGAATGCGCCGCCGCCGATAACGTATTTCATAATATTTTCTCTCCTTTTATTTGAGTTTTGTTTATTATAGTATATTGTTTATAAAATGTCTATACCTTTGTTTGCTGCCTTTTTCGGAATTCGGTGGGCAGTACTCCGAACTCCTGCTTAAACGCCGTGGTAAAACGGCTTTGGCTATCGTACCCCACCTCTTTTGCCGCGGCAAAAATGCTTATTTCCGTATCTTTTAAAAGATTTGCCGCCTTTTCCAAGCGGTGCTTTTTTATGTGGGCGGCAACGGAATCTCCGTATACCTCCTTGAATATCTTTTTAAGAGTAGTGGTGTTTATATGAAACCTTTTCGAAAGCTCTTCAATGGTTATCCGTTCTGATAAATGCTCTGTAAGATATTCGTGTATGCGGTGCACCGTTTCCTTGTGGGTTATTTCGCTTCCCCCGTTTTTCGGGCAGGAAACCTCCATCACCTGCTCTAAAATTTCGTGCAGCAGTTTACTTTCCGCCGTGTCTGCGGCACGGTAGTATACTTCTTTTCCGTTTCTGCTGCTTTCTATAAGGTTAAGCTCTTTTAAAGGGCGCAGATGGTGGGAAACCGCAGGGCTTGTCATATTAAGTAATGCGGCAATATTTATTACACATTCTTCTCTGTGGCAAAGAAGCCAGAATACCCGCAGACGTGTTGTGTCCCCAAGCTGTTTAAACAGCTCGGATGCATTGTTGAAACGGGAAAGATTGCTCAGCTCCCCGTGTATCTTAATTGCGTTTTTACTGTCCCCGTGGTTGTGGGGAAGCTTGAATTCTGCCATATTTTATCCTCTTTGGAAACGGTATTCGCCCTTTCGGAAGCAAATGTCCGCAGTGTGTTGAAATATTATCTTTTACCCATTATACTACGTTTGCAACAATTAAGCAATTACTTAATTGAATATATTTTATAAAAAGGGAAAATACAATGAAAAAAACATACAATATTGAAGTGGATTGCGCAAACTGCGCCAATTTAATGGAAAAAGCGGCGGCAAACACCGAAGGGGTTTTGTCCGCAAACGTAAACTTTATGCTGCTTAAAATGGAAATAGAATTTGCCCCCGGTGCAGACGAAAAGAAGGTAATGAAATCTGTTTTAAAGGCGTGCAGACGTATTGAACCGGATTGCGAAATAGATTTTTAACGCCATGAACAAAAAACAAAAAAAGCTTCTTTGCCGCATACTTATAACCTTTGCTTTAACGGTACTTCTTTTATTTTTGCCCATAAGCGGAATATACCGTTTTGTCTGCTATTTCGGGGTGTATCTTGTTATCGGCTTCGATATACTCCGCAAAGCGGGAAAAGGAATTTTAAACGGCAGAGTGTTTGATGAAAACTTTTTAATGTCCGCAGCCACGTTAGGTGCTTTTGCCTTGGCAATATACACCAAAAGCGGGGATTATCTCGAAGCGGTGGCGGTTATGCTTTTTTATTGCACGGGTGAGCTTTTTCAAAGCCTTGCCGTGGGCAAAAGCCGTAAAAGCATTGCGGCGCTTATGGATATCCGCCCCGACCGTGCAACCCTTAAGACGGAAAACGGCGCTGTTACCGTCAGTCCCCAAGAGGTAAGGGTAGGGGATATTATACTTATTGACCCCGGTGAAAAGATACCCTTGGACGGTGTGGTTTTAAAAGGCGCATCCTCTGTCAACACAAGCGCTCTTACGGGGGAAAGCCTCCCTCGGGACGTAGGTGAGGGGGATGAGGTCATAAGCGGCTGTGTTAATATGACAGGTGCCTTGGAGGTACGTGTTACCAAGCCTTACGAAGAATCCACGGTTTGTAAAATACTTGAGCTGGTGTCTTCCGCTTCCTCAAAAAAATCCCGTTTCGAAGCCTTTATATCCCGTTTTGCAAGAATATATACTCCTATCGTGTGCGGTTGCGCGGCGGCGCTGGCTGTTATCCCCCCTGCCGTAAATATGCTTGCGGGCGGGGAGGCGGGCTTTGATATATGGCTGTACCGTGCTTTAACCTTTTTGGTGGTAAGCTGTCCTTGCGCTTTGGTAATAAGCGTTCCTTTAAGCTTTTTTGCAGGGTTGGGATGTGCAAGTAAAAACGGTATACTCATAAAAGGCTCAAATTATCTTGAAGCCCTTTCAAAAACCGAATATATGGTTTTTGATAAAACGGGAACTTTAACCAAAGGTGAGTTTTCGGTTGTATCAGCCGTGCCCTTGGGAGTATCGGAAGACGAGCTTTTGCGCTTTGCCGCCTGTGCGGAGTGTGCTTCCTCCCATCCCATTGCCGTAAGTCTTAAAAAAGCCTATGGAAAGAATATAAACAGAGATGCTGTCTGCAATATCAGGGAGCTGGCGGGAAGAGGCGTTACCGCCCGGGTAGACGGAGTGAACGTGTCTGTGGGAAATTCAAAGCTTATGGCGGAATCGGGGGCGGAAATTCCTTTGGATATTCGGGAAGGAAACGCAGTCCACGTGGCACTTGACGGAAGCTACGCAGGATATCTGCTCGTTTCGGATACGGTTAAGGAAAATTCTTCCAAAGCTATGGGCTTGTTAAAGAAAGCAGGCATCAAAAAAACGGTAATGCTTACGGGCGATAATTATAACGAAGCCCAAAGAGTTTCCCAAGCAGTGGGCACAGACGAGTTCCAAAGCGGACTTTTACCTCATCAAAAGGTAGAGGCTGTGGAAAAATATCTTTTGCAAAAATCCAAAAGATCCGTACTCGCTTTCGTAGGGGACGGTATTAACGATGCCCCCGTGCTGTCCCGTGCAGACGTAGGCGTTGCTATGGGTGCGATCGGTTCGGATGCCGCTATCGAAGCGGCGGACGTGGTGCTTATGGATGATGATCCCATACAGCTTGTAAGCGCGGTAAAAATATCCGGAAAATGTGTGGGCATAGTCCACGGCAACATTATATTTTCGTTAGCGGTAAAATTTACCTGCCTTGCTTTAACCGCCTTCGGATTATCCAATATGTGGTTTGCCATATTTGCGGACGTGGGGGTAATGATCCTCGCAGTGCTTAATGCCCTGCGCGCGTTCAGAATAAAGAAATAAGAAAAAGCCATCGAAAGATGGCTTTTTTGAATTTATTTTGCTTTTGCTGTAAGCTTTTTCATTATAAAGCGTTTTTGCGCCTTTACGTCGTTTGCAAAATTCTTTCCGTCAAAGATCATGCAGATAAGGAAGGAAAGGGGAGTTACAAGCAGGAACACGGGAACGATAATCCAGAACCAGGGCCAATATTTTTCCTGCCCCGCATACTGTCCGACAGGCACGGTTTTAAAGATTTCCGGCGTGAATATGGCGAAAAAGCTTCCGATAGCATCGTTCACTCCCGGACCCCATATGTATGAGGTGTTTTTATAGCCTATTCCCAAAAAATTGCTTTCGGAATGCAAGGGAACAAATCCCAATTCTGCTTGGAATACCTGGTTAAGCATAATAAACAGCATTAACAGAAGCAAGCCGACGGGTGCGGAAAGCACGCGCTTGTAAGAAAGCTTGTGGTGCTTTAAAAGTACGGACAAAAGGGGAACTGCCATTACCATCCAATGATGGAAATAAAAGCGTACTATATCCAGCTGTTCTGCAAGCTGGTCAAGTTTTGCCATAGGCTCTTGGGGGTAAAACAAAGCAATAAGACCGCTTAATACGCCGATATAAAACATATAGTCCTTTATCTTTTCGTTTTTGGAAAAGAACATAAAGGGGAACAGCGCAATATTTGCGGCGCAGATGTTTACAAACCAGCTGTCGCGCAGCATTCTCGCTTCATCTATGCTGTAGGGCGGGATATATACTTTCAGAAAATGGAGCAAAAGCCCAATAACGAGTAATGCAAACAGTACGGATTTTTGCAACTTCACACTGCGGTTTCTCAGCAGAAAATATAATCCTGCAGTAGCGCCTGCGGCAAGAATAAGCCAGAAGAAGTACCAGAAATTAAACATACTTATATACATTTTAATCTTCCTCCATGTACGGCAATTATATACCTTTTTCGTCTACAAGTCAAGTGATTATGGCAAAACCGCCCTTTCCCATTGTCGATAATTCATATAAACGGCGATAAAAAGCGAATATTTTTCTCTGTATTTCTTTTGAAAAATGTTCTTGAACGGGTAGAAAACTTCATATTTATATGTTATACTAAATATGTAGAGAATTTTTTTGCTTTTGCAAAACGTAATTGGTGGAAGATGAAGCGATTATTATTCAGTAAAATAAAAGAAGCGTTGATTTCGGTACTGCCGGTAACGCTCATAGTGGTTCTTCTCAATTTCACACCCCTTATAAACGTGGGTGGGGGAGAAATGCTCATTTTCGGTGTATCCGCCTTGTTTTTGATTTTGGGTATAGGCTTTTTTACCTTGGGGGCAGACGTTGCTATGACCCCTATGGGTGAGCACGTGGGCTCGGGACTTACCAAATCCAAAAATTTAAAGCTGTTGCTCACCGTTTGCTTTGCTTTGGGCGTGCTTATCACCGTAGCGGAGCCGGACCTTACCGTGCTTGCGGATCAGGTGGGCAGTAAATACATAATACTTTTCGTCGGTCTGGGAGTGGGTCTGTTTTTAATTTTATCCATACTCAAGATCGTGCTTAAAAAAGATCTGGCAAGTATGCTCATATATTTTTATATGGTGCTGTTCGCCGTAGCCTTGATGCTGGTAGCCGCCTCACCGGAAAAGTTCGTGCTGCTGCCTCTGTCCTTTGATTCCGGCGGTGTGACCACGGGTCCTATAACCGTTCCCTTTATAATGGCACTGGGCGTTGGTATTGCCGCAACTATCGGCGGCAGAAACTCCAGCGAAAACAGCTTCGGCTTGGTGGCAATGTGCTCTGTGGGACCTATCCTTGCGGTACTTCTGTTGAGCATTGTAAACGGCGGTGATATTTCCGCACCCGGCGTAGAGGATTATATGTTTGCGGAAAATATATGGGAAGCGGTATTGCACACCCTTCTCAAAACTACCAAAGACGTAACCGTGGCTTTGGGATTGGTTGTAGCTTTCTTCTTCATTATCAACTTTATTTTCTTAAAGCTGCCAAAGAAAAAGCTTTTCCAGATATCCGTAGGTGCCGCTATCACTTACGTGGGACTCATAATATTCCTCACCTCCGTTCACGTGGGATTTATGCCCATAGGCTTTAAAATGGGACAAGAGCTTGCAAAAGCATCTCCCGCAGTTATTGCCGCAGTGGGATTCGTGCTGGGTCTGGTGGTGGTATTGGCAGAGCCTGCGGTGCACGTGCTGAACAAGCAGGTAGAAGAGATCACCAACGGAACCGTGTCCAAAACCGCAATGATGTTTGCTTTAAGCATCGGCGTAGGACTTTCTATATGTCTTTCGGTTATCCGAATTATTTTCGGATTTTCCATACTGTATTATCTGGTGCCCGGTTATCTCATTTCCTTGGGATTATCCTTCTTCGTGCCCAAGATATATACAGCTATCGCCTTTGACTCGGGCGGAGTAGCCTCCGGTCCTTTAACGTCCACCTTCATTCTGCCCTTTGCTATCGGCGCCTGCGTTGCTATGGATGGGAATATTCTGTCAGATGCTTTCGGTATCGTTGCCATGGTCGCAATGACACCCCTTATTACCATTCAGCTTTTGGGCTTTACTGCCATTTCCAAAAAGCGTGTAAGCGAAAAACTGGCGATGAAGCGTATTCTGGATGAAGATGACGACCAGATCATCCGTTTTTTATAGGAGGTAGGTATGCCCGTAAGAGTAATAAAAAGAATAGCAGGGGAAAAAGAATATAAACCCGCTCCCGTAAAAAAACAGGTTTCCAACGTGCGCAAATTAAAGCTTTTGATCACCGTAGTAGACAGAAGCAAAACCTTGTTTTACGTAGACCTTTTGGAGCAGTTCGAAGTTAACGTCCAGATGGTTTTATACGGAAAAGGCACCGCAAATACACAGATGCTGGCGCTTTTGGGGCTTATCGAATCGGATAAATCCGTTATTATTTCTTATATAAGAGAAGATAGGGTAAAAGATGCTCTTGACACTCTGGAGGAAAAATTCCATAAGGTCAAAAACGGCAAGGGTATCGCATATACCGTTTCTTTGGACAGTATTATAGGAGTATCGATGTACCAGCTTTTGAGCAACGATCGAACTATAAAAGAAGGAGAGAAGAAATAATGAGCAGTGGATATAAATGTATATTGGCAATAGTAAATAACGGCTTTTCGGAAGAAGCAATGGAGGCGGCCAAAGCCTGCGGCGCAAGGGGAGGCACCGTTTTACACGGCAGAGGAACCATTTCCAAGGAAGCGGAAAAGTTTTTCAATATCTCCATCCAGCCGGAAAAAGAAGTGGTTATGATCCTCGCAAGCGC
>JAGCNA010000266.1 GCA_017646185.1 Clostridia bacterium | reverse complement strand
CGTTTACAAGCTTTTCGCCCTTTTCGGTGTTGGGGTTAAGATAGAGATAACCCTCTGTCATCCAAGCGGAAACGTCGCCCTCGGGCTTTGCTGCGTCAATACCGAAGGTACCGCAGAAGCAGGTTTCGGCAGGACGGTTACAAGCCAGAGAAATAATAACGCCGTGTTCTCTGCGGTTTTTATAATATGTATCCACAGGCTCGTTAAGGAACACGTTATCAAGAACTTCAAAGCTCTTAACATCGCAGGGGCGAACACCGAAAACTGCAAAATCTTCGGTTTCTTCGCGGATATCAATAAGCTGAACTGTTTTGCCTTCGGTCTTGAACTCCATCAGATTTTCCATCTGGGGGAAGAAAAAGTCTTTGGGGCTTCTTACGGTATTAAGCTTGTTTGAATATTCAACTCCGGTTTCGTAGCGGGTGTAAACGGAATCGCCTTTTTTGTTTTCGGAAGGGATATACAGCGTGCAAACACGGGAGATCTCTTCAAAAAGGGTATTTAAAGATTGTGTAGATATTCTGTACATACTCTTTACCTTCCTTCCACAGCTTCGCCGGGCTCAAGGTCCTCGGTGGTATAGTTTACCAGAGGAGCTCTGGAACCAACTTCTTCGCCTGCCTGATATTCACCGTAGAAGTTATCAATATCCTTAATAAACTTTCTGTTAAGCAGGTGCAAAGGAATATGCTGAGGGCATACTCTGGAGCACTCACCGCAGTCGGTGCAACGTCCGGCAACGTGGAACGCACGTATAATATGGAACATTTTTTCTTCAAAGCTGTTTGCGGCAGCCTTGTTTTCTACGGGAGAAGCAGGGTTATCAAACACGCACTTTTCGCAGGTGCATGCAGGGCATACGTCACGGCAAGCGTTGCAGCGGATGCAACGGGAAAGCTCTCCTTGCCAGAATTCAAATCTTTCGTCCGCGGTCATGCTTTCAAGCTTTTCAACTTCGTCAAAGCGTGCGGATTCAAGCACTTCGCCGTCTTCGCCCAAAAGTTCATCGTATGCTACGTGCTTTTTGCTCTTGCAGGTTACGCAACGCTCTGCAAGAACGTCTGCTTTTTCAATATTTACGGTTTCATCGTAAATGGTGGAAACGGTAATCTTTTCGCCGCATTCGATCTTTGCAATACCTTCGCCGGAAATCGCTCTTATCTTGTGGATATCAACCATTCCGTCGCAGGGAATGCCCACAGCATAAACCTTTTCTCTGTCAAAGCGGTGCTCGGTAAGAAGCTGGTTAAAGCTGTAAGTATCGCAGGGCTTGAGGAAAACAAGCACCTTGCTTGCGGTCTTCTTGGTGTTTGCAATAAGGTATTTGGAGAAATTGGCTCCGCAAAAATCGTCAAATACGAAATCCTTAAGGCTGTCTGCGTTTGCAAAAACAGCAGGGGTAATATCGTAATCGAATTCGCCCTTCTTCCAGCCCAGAACCATATCTACGGTGCCGTTTTCAAGGAGAGAAACTGCTTTTTCGACCAAAAGGTCACGTGTTATTTTTTGCATCGCAGATCCTCCAATCTCTTATTTTCGCCCAAAGCCGCAACGGTCTGAGCAAAATCATTCATAGTAGCGGCAAACTTTGCGCCTTCTGCCGCGGAAACCCATTCAACACGGGTACGTTCTTTTTCTATGCCCAGATAATCAAGCATAGAGAACAGCAGTGCCATTCTTCTGCGGGTATAATAGTTACCGGAAGTGTAGTGGCAGTCGCCGGGGTGGCATCCGCAAAGGATAACGCCGTCTGCGCCTCTCTGGAATGCACGGAGTATAAACATAGGATTAACTCTGCAGGAGCAGGGTACTTTTATAATTTTAACGTCGGCAGGATAGCTTAAACGGTTGTTACCTGCAAGGTCTGCGCCTGCATAGGAACACCAGTTACAGCAAAATGCCACGATAAGAGGCTTGCGTTCATTTACTTGCATATTGCATCCACCTCCGCAATAATTTGTCTGTTAGCAAATCCGCGCAGATCCATAGCGCCGGAAGGACAAACAACGGTACAGCATCCGCATCCCTGACATACAGCGGGGTTGACCTTTGCAACTCTGCGTATAGCCACAGTTCTGTTGGGCATACGGAATTCCTTGTCCTCGTAAGTGATAGCGCCGTAAGGACATACTCTTTCACAGGAAGAACAGCCGTTACACATAAGCTCATCGGAGCTTGCAACGCAGGGGTTGCCCTTAAGCTTATCCTTAACCAGCAGGGATACTACCTTTGCGGCTGCGGCACTTGCCTGAGAAACCGTTTCGGGAATATCCTTGGGACCCTGGCAGGTACCGGAAAGGAATACGCCTGCGGTGGGGCTTTCTACGGGACGGAGCTTGGGATGTGCTTCGGTAAAGAAATCGTTGGTGTCCATACTTGCGGTAAGCATTGTAGCAAGAGGACGGGCGGATTTATCGGGCTCAATAGCTGCGGCAAGTACTACAAGGTCCGCATCTATATGAAGCTGTTTGTTGTTGAGCAGGTCGGAAGCCTGAACTTTAAGCTTATCACCTTCGGGGAATACCTTGCCTACCATACCTTTAATATAATGTACGCCGTATTCTTCAACAGCGCGGCGGTAGAATTCGTCAAAGCTCTTACCGGGAGTTCTTACGTCAATGTAGAAAACGTAAACTTCGGTATCGGGATACTTATCACGGGTAAGCATAGCGTGCTTTGCAGTATACATACAGCAAATCTTGGAACAGTATTCCTTGCCTTTTTCGGCGCAGGATGCGCAACGGGAGCCTACACACTGTACGAAAACGATGGTGTGGGGATGCTTAAGGTCAGAAGGACGGAGCAGCTTGCCTGCGGTAGGACCTGCTGCGTTGGTAAGACGCTCAAATTCAAGGGAGGTAATAACGTCCTTGGACTGGTTGTAAGCGTATTCGTCGAATTTATCCATACT
>JAGCNA010000265.1 GCA_017646185.1 Clostridia bacterium | reverse complement strand
TGCGATCGCCTGCTTTAAATCGGATGCGCCGTAAACCAAGGCTTCCGTAGGGCAGTATGCGGCGGTTTCGGAAAGCAGCAGCGCCTTTGCATCTCTGCCGGTAAACTGGCAGGCGGAAAAGGTTCCGGTAGAAACGTCCGCGTATGCGGCGCCGCAGCCTTCTTCTGTGTTATATACGGAAAGTATATAATTGTTTTTTTCTTTGGGGAGATATTCGCTTTCGGTAACCGTGCCGGGGGAGATAACCCGAATTACCTCACGCTTTACAATTCCCTTAACGCTTTTTGGGTCTTCCATCTGCTCTGCCACGGCAACTCTGTACCCCGCCTTAATAAGACGGTGAATATAGCTGTCCGCCGCGTGGAAGGGAATACCGCACATAGGCGCTCTCTGCTCTTCACCGCAATCTCTGCCGGTAAGCACTATATCCAGCACCTTGGACGCAGTTATAGCGTCCTCGTAAAACATTTCATAAAAATCCCCAAGGCGGAACATAAGTATGCAATCGGGATTTTCCTGCTTAACTTGCAGGTACTGTTTCATCATGGGTGAAAGAGCCATAGTAGTCATCTCCTCTGGAACACGTTCATTCGGCGCAGAACCAAAAACGCAAAAGCAACATCAAAATGTTTCGAAAACCGTAGGGGCAGGCGTCCTCGACTGCCCGCCTCTAATGGTTCAGAGGTAGAAATTCTTACAGAATTTCTTTAAAATAATTTAATTTGCGTTTTTGTAGAAACTTTTACTTCGCTCGCTGTAGGTCACTACAGCTCCCGCTTGTAAAAGTTCCTTCTGCATCCAAATGCTCCGTGTTCACGGTTTTAATATTTTTTGGTTTGCGAAGTTTTTAGTTTATAGTTCCCTTGCTTTTTGTGAACATTAATGGCAACCACTACATCCGGAGCAATCCCCGCCGCAAGAATGCTGGCTTTCGGGAATAACTCTGGACTGGATCTCGGAATTAAGCACGTTAAGAAGCTCGTTAAGCTCGTTTTCCGCATTTGCAAGGGCAACCATAACGGGATTAGCCATAACCTCTTCGTAAAGCTCCTTCATACGGTTGTCGATCTGCTTAAGCAGCTCTTCGTCCTTGTTTTCGTCTGCCGCAGCCTTTTCAAATATCATACGCTGTACGGTGTATTCGTTGATCTTGGTGGAAAGGGTATCGTCGTTATCAAAGTTTTCCTTTGCCTGTTTGTAGTTAATAACTACCTCGTCCTGCTCAATAGCGTCTGCCAATGCGAGAATGGCGTTTTTTGTGTTTTCGTTCATTTTTTATATTTCCTTTCAATTAATTACTTTTCCTTTTAAACCGTATGCCTTGGTTTCGGTTATCTCAACTTTTACAAAAGTCCCTGCGGGTACGTCTTTATCCAAGGTAACTATTTTATTTTGGCTGTTTCTTGCTTCTTGGTTTCCGTCGGAAAGCACTTTTACGGTTTTTCCCATATAGCTTTTGCTCTTTTCCGCAGAAATTTCGTCCTGAGCGGCGGAAAGCGCTTTAAACCTTCTCACCTGCTCATCGTGGGGGATATGACCTTCCATCTTTGCCGCCACCGTTCCGGGACGGGGAGAGTATATAAAGGTGTATATCATATCGTATCCCACTTCCTTTATTAAGGAAACGGTGTCCTCAAATTCCTCTGCCGTTTCCGTGGGGAATCCGCATATAATATCCGTGGTTATGGCAACGTCGGGCATGGCGGCACGTATCTTTTTAACCGTTTCAAGATATTTTTCTCTTGTATATTTACGGTTCATCGCCTTTAATATTCTGTCATTACCGGATTGGGCAGGGAGATGGAAATGACGTGCAATGGTTTCGGGGTGGTTTTTCATAACCTCAATCAGCTTGTCCGATGCATCTTTGGGGTGGCTTGTCATAAACCGAATACGGTATTCGCCGTTGGCGGATGCGGCGGCATCCAGCAGTTCGGGAAAATCCATATCCCCTTTATAGCTGTTTACGTTTTGCCCAAGGAGTGTAATATCCTTGTACCCTGCGTCAATAAGCCCTTTTATCTCTTTAAGTATTTCTGCGCTGTTTCTGCTTCTTTCTCTGCCTCTCACGTGGGGAACCACGCAGTAAGAGCAAAAGTTATTACAGCCGTACATTATAGAAACCCAGGCTTTGTAATCTGAGGAACGCAAAACGGGCACGTCCTCCGCAATCACACCCAGTTTATCGTGGGAAAGTCCGGAAACGTAGTACTGTCTTTTTCCCGTTTTCAAAACGGTGTACAGCATTTCGGCAAGCAGATGGTTTTTATCCGTTCCAAACACCAGATCCACGTAAGGATAACTGTTTTTTATCTGGTCCTTGCGGTACTCCTGCTGTGCCATACATCCGCAAACGGCAATAACCGTGTTGGGACGGTCCTTTTTTATCTTTTTAAACTGTCCCGTGCCGGAAAGCGCCCGCTTTTCTGCGTGCTCGCGTATGGCGCAGGTGTTTATAATAATAAGGTCGGCGCTCTCCTCGTCGTCCGTAAGGGTGTATCCGCATTCCACGGCTATTCCGCCCAGCCGTTCCGTGTCCGCTTCGTTTTGCTGGCATCCGAAGGTGCGCAAAAACACGGTGGGGGAAGAGTATTTTTCTTTTATTATCTCTCTCACCCTGCAGGCGTATTCCTTTTGGCTTTCCATCACCTGAGGGGAAACGTATATGTCTGTCATTTTAAAGTTCCTATAGCAATAATATTGTTTTTCATATTCGGCTGTGTTTCAAAATCGCTTTCGCACACGCCGTAAGGACCGCAGGAGTGAATAAATTTGCCGTTTCCTTCGTATATCGCCACGTGACCTCTGTAAAACAGCAGGTCGCCTTTTTGCGCTTCGGCAAGTGTTATCTGCTTCAAAGCGGTGCTTTGGTCAATATCCGCATCTCTCCAAAGGGTTATTCCCGCCATTTGGTAGGACATAAACGCAAGTCCGGAGCAATCTATACCCATAGGGCTTTTTCCGCCCCAGCGGTACTGTACGCCCAGATAGCTTTTTGCGGTTTCCACTATAATATCACGAAAATTCTCTGTCTTTTGGGGGTAAGGTGCAACCCATTCCTTGTGCATATATCCACCCGTTTTATCGGGCAGAATAACCATACCGTATCTTTCACCCGCGTGGGGCGCGCCGTAATCCACCACGCTTCCCTTGGGGAATGTGATAATGGGGGCACGGTTGTTTTCGGGTGTGGGAAGCAGATCCGCGAAATGACATTTTACCACAAAACCGCCCTTTTGTAAAGCAGGGCAAATATCCGTTTTCTTCACCCAGCCGATATATTCATAATCGGTCTTTATTTTGTAAAACGACTTGAAATCATCAAGTATTTCACATTCCGTACCGAATATCGCTTCGTCTGTTTGCTCGGATTTTGTATCGGGCAGGGCATAAAGGGTTGCCAAAGGCACGCAAACGGTATACATATGTTTTTCTCCTTGTTTTT
>JAGCNA010000264.1 GCA_017646185.1 Clostridia bacterium | reverse complement strand
GTAAAGCAGGTTTTGTAAGCAAAGAATGGGTCCCCCATTTTGTAAACTACCGCCGTGACGGATACGATTTCGATTCCCGTTGCGACGATGGCTTGGCGTTCTATAAGGATATAGAATTATTCGAAGTTATCGCAAAACACGAGGTTATCCTTTCAAAGGATCTTAAAGCGGCTTGCAATTACGTCAAGGGCGGCAACAAAGGGTTCGATACCGTTATCACAAGACTTCAAATGCAAAGCTACGTTTGTGTGGCGGATTTTGTCTATATGAAGGATAAACAGGGAAATCCCTACGGTTGGGGCGTGGCGCAGTACACAACTCCCGAACACCTCTTCGGATACAGCTATATAGCTTCCGAATATAAAACCAACCCTTCGGAATCCAAGCAAAAGATTATAGACCACTTAAAAAAGATATTCCCCTCCGCAACGGAAAAACAAATATTAAAAATAGTAAATATATGATTTGGGATACTGTAAAGGTGATTATAAAAAGATCGATATGAACCAATATCTTAAAAACCTGAATAAGATTGAATTTGTTGTAACTTATGCCTGCACGGGTAAGTGCAAGCATTGTTCCGAGGGAGATCATTTATCCTGCGGTGAACATATTGATTTCCGTATTGCCGCAGAGGCGGTGGAAAAAATCGCATCGGAATACAACATACAAACCGTAATGACTTTCGGCGGCGAGCCTCTTTTGTATGCGGATGCGGTGTATGAGATTATGCACGCTGCTTTGAAAATGAACATCCCGAAACGGCAGGTCATTACCAACGGGTATTTTTCAAAAAATGCAAATAAAATTTGCGAAGTTGCACACCGTCTTGCGGAATGCGGTGTGAATGATTTGCTTTTGTCTGCGGATGCGTTTCATCAGGAGACGATACCTCTTGATACGGTTAAAATTTTCGCTGCAGAAGCAAAGAAAAACGGTATTCCCATACGTCTTCAGCCTGCGTGGCTGGTGAGCCCTTATGATGACAATCCGTATAACCGCAAAACACGGGAAATACTGCAAAGCTTTTCGGAACTGCAAATTTCGGAAAACCAAGGCAACGTTGTTTTTCCCGAAGGAAACGCCCGTATATACCTTGCAGAATATTTTAAGGATGTTATTCCCGAAAATCCCTATAAGGAAGACCCGTATAACCTGAAATGTATTTCCTTTTCCCCAAGCGGCGACGTTTTGAACGGAAACGTTTACAGGCAGGGTATTATGGATATAGTCGAAAATTATAAGCCTATCGAAGCTTTTGAAAGCAGCATATAAATACAGAGGTGTAATCATGAAGGACGAATGCCTTATTTGCGGTGCGCCGCTTAAATATTCCGAAACCGAAACACAAATGGAATGTGCCGTTTGCCGTAAAAAGGAAAGCAGCAACACTGCTTGCGAAAACGGGCACTACGTATGCAACGAATGTCATACCGGCGGAATGGACAGTATTATAGGAGTATGCCTTGCGGAAAAATCAAAAAATCCGATTAAGATTATTCAAAAAATGATGTCGCTTCCGTTTTGCCATATGCACGGGCCCGAGCACCACGTTATGGTTGGCTCTGCGCTTCTTACAGCATACAAAAACGCAGGCGGAAATATTAACCTGCCCAAAGCTCTTTCGGAAATGCAATCTCGGGGAAAGAAGGTTCCCGGCGGTGCGTGCGGTTTTTGGGGCGCTTGCGGTGCAGGCGTAAGTGCGGGAATGTTCGTTTCCATCGTTACCGGTTCGACTCCGCTGGCAAAGGAAGAATGGCAGCTGTCTAATTTTATGACAGCCGAAGCATTGGGTGCAATTGCTTCCTGTGGCGGACCTCGCTGCTGTAAAAGGGATTCCTATCTTTCCATTATCAAAGCCGTTGAATTTTCAAAAGTTCATCTGGGAGTAGAAATGGAGCTTAATAATATCAAATGTATCCACTCGGCACAGAATAATCAGTGTATCGGAGAAAGGTGCCCTTTCAAATGAAAAAGAAGATAGCGTTTATTTGCGTACATAATTCCTGCCGCAGTCAGATTGCGGAAGCCCTTGGGAAGCACCTGCGCGGCGATGAGTTCGATTTTTATTCGGCAGGCACCGAAACCAAGCCCCGAATAAACCAAGATGCTGTACGGCTGTTAAAACAGCTTTACGGCATTGATATGGAGCTTACACAATACAGCAAAACCTTTGATAAAATACCTGATCCCGACATTGCGGTTTCTATGGGATGCGATGTGGGCTGTCCCTTTATCGGCAGAAGCTTTGATGCCGATTGGGGGTTATCCGACCCCACCGGCAAAAGTGATGATGTATTTATAGAAGTCATAAAGGCAATAGAAAAGAATATCAAAGCATTATAAAGGCAGGAAATTCAATATGAACAAGCTTAAACAAAACCGTATGGCAAGCTTTGTTGCCGTAACGTTGGTTTACATAATTTCCGCAATCGTCGGTGTGTTGGTTTATCGTATGCTCACCTTTGATTGGTGGCTGTCGCTTTTGATCGCAGATGCGGCGGCAACGGTTGTTACCTTTATTTTCAGCCTCATATTCACCAACGCATCCGTTTACGATCCCTACTGGAGCGTTCAACCGCCCGTTATTCTCGTTGCATTTGCAATAGGCGGTGAGCTGACATCTCTCGGCATTTTATTGCTTGCGGCGGTGTTTTTCTGGGCGATCAGACTTACCGCAAACTGGGCGTATACCTTCGGAGGTCTTTATCATCAGGATTGGCGTTATACTATGCTCAGAGAAAAAACGGGGGTGTTTTATCCCGTTATCAACTTTGTGGGAATACATATGGTGCCCACGTTGGTGGTTTACGGTTGCGTCCTGCCTGCGGTTTATGCCGTACGGGAAGGAATTTCGGCAAATATTGCAAGCGTACTGTTTATATGTGTTTCCTTCGGTGCGGCAACGATGCAGGGTATCGCCGATATTCAGATGCACAAGTTCAGAAAGAACCGTACAACCCCCTTTATCCGTATAGGACTTTGGAAATATTCACGCCACCCCAACTATCTCGGCGAGATACTGATGTGGTGGGGCGTTGCTT
>JAGCNA010000263.1 GCA_017646185.1 Clostridia bacterium | reverse complement strand
GAAGTACATGGTATCGAAGGGGTGGAAATTCAGGCAGTGGAAACCAATCCAATGGACTGCAACAATGCAGGCGGACAAAATGAAGTTGAGCGCCGTTTTGTGGCACAGCTTACGGATACCCATTGCCGAATACTTGCCGAAAGCCATTTCGAAGGCGGAATAAAAAGATATTACACCTTCCTTGACGGTGATGCCTTTTTGGAAAACTGGGGATTTGGCGAAGATAACTGCGGCAACGAAACCGACCTTATAGTAAAAGGTGATATTGTATTCAAAGACGGTGAGTATATTGCTAATGACAAGGAATTTCTTTTAGATGTGGTTGGCAGATACGAGGTTACCGTAAACGGCAGAACTTACGATACCGTTTGTGTAATGGATTGTTCCACATATATAGAAGGCGCCGCTACCTTGCAGTTTATCGACAAAAAGGGGAAAACTGTTCTTTGGAAGAGATTTAATCGTAACAATTGGGCGTTTAATCGATATCAAAAGCTTTGGAAAGATATTCTTCCCGAAAGCGAAACGATTGTAGTTAACGGAGAAACCTACGTCAATTGGTACGATTGCATTACAGACTATATAATTTAACTTTTTTACATCGGCTGTGTTTTCAGCCGATGTTTTTTTATTTCTTTTATTATGTTTTCTTAAAAAATGGGAATAACTTAAATATGAGCGAAAAAACGTTTAAAAGAGGTAAAAAATGAAAAAATACTTTAAAATCATTTCGTTTCTTTTGCTGTGTGTAATGGCAGTAAGCATGCTGACCGCTTGTTTCGGCAGGGGAAACGATAGTTCGGAAGATTCCCAAACTACCAAAAAAAGTGAAATACGTGTATGGGTGCCGGAGGAAGTGGTAAAACTAACCCGCGATGCAGTTAACGGTTGGCTTGAAAAGGGCGGCAAGCAATACGCCTCTAAATACACTGTAACCGTTACCGCTATGAGCGAAGACAACTCTGCCACACAAATGCTTACCGACGTAGACGCCGGTGCGGATATCTTCGGTTTTGCGCAGGATCAGTTAGCACGTCTTGTTGCGGCAGGCGCTCTTTCGCCATTGGGCGGAGATTTCCTTACCGCTGTTCAAAATAACAATGACGAAGGCTCCGTTAAGGCAGCCACCTTGCAGGATAAGGTCTATGCTTATCCCCAGACGTCCGATAACGGATACTTTATGTATTATGATAAGTCAGTTATAAAAGACCCCGCGACGCTTGAAAATATCCTTGAAGACTGTAAAGCCGCAGGAAAGAAATTTTATATGAATATGCAGAGCGGATGGTATAACGTAACATTTTTCTTCGGTGCGGGTGCGCAAATAAGCTATGACGTTGATAAAAACGGTAATATAACAAACTGCAACAGCTCTCTCGCTACAGAAAAAGGCGTTACCGCTTTAAAAGGTATGGTTGCATTGACATCCCATCCTGCGTATGCGCAAAGTGAAAACGCTTCTTCAAAATTTAACCCCAAGGGGGGCGATGCTGCGGCACTTATTTCCGGCGTGTGGGATTCCGAAGTTATTTCAAATTTCTTGGGAGAAAACTACGGTGCCGTAAAACTGCCCACTTATACCGTCGACGGTACGAAATACCAGATGGGAAGCTTTGGCGGATACAAGATGATCGGCGTAAAGCCCCAGAAGGATTCAGAAAAGCTTGTGTTCTGCCACGCGCTGGCAGCATTCCTTTCCGGTGAGGAAATGCAGACGTTACGTTTTAAAGAAAAAGGCTGGGGTCCTTCAAATAAAAACGCCCAGTCTTTGCAAGACGTAAAAGAAAATATTGCTCTTTCCGCACTCGCTTCCCAGCTTGAGCATTCAGTTGCTCAGGGACAATATCCCAACGAATTCTGGAATATAATGGAAGCTTTCGGCACAGACCTTAACAGTGGGAAATTCGCCGCAAACACAGACGAACAGCTGTTGAATGCACTCAAATCTTTGGAAAACGATTTAAAGGGCGCTAAATAACTTGTTTTTACAGACAGCCGTTTTTTGCGGCTGTCTGTAACGGAAGGATACATGATATGTTGAACCGTGATTCGCTTGAATTTTATAAACTTAACGGTCTGCAAAAAACATTTTACAAACTTTTATGGTTTTTTCTGTCGGTTCCGAAAACAGTAATAAATATATTCAAAAAAGCTTTTTATTCCATAAAAGGATTTATTTTAAAAACGTTTTCTGTATTTAAGAATATTGTTCGCTTCTTCAAAGAGGGCGATGTATATACAAGGTTATCCTATTTTATTATGGGGTTCGGGCAGTTTTTTCGGAAGCAACCATTAAGAGGTATTCTTTTTATGGTTTTTCAGCTGGTTTTCACTCTGTATATGCTTTTATTCGGAGTAAACCATATCGGAAAGCTGGATAATCTCGGTGACGTTGCGGCTGTAACGGTTATAAATGAATACGGACTTGAAGTTATTGAATATAAAGACAACAGCCTGCAAATACTTTTATACGGCGTACTCACTTTATTTTTCTGTCTTGGATTTTTATATACATGGTACGTTAACGTAAAACAAAATTGGGTTGCCCAAAATCTTATAACAAAAGGAGCTAAACCCAAAAATGCTGCGGAGGATATCCGTTCTCTTGCCGATGAACAGTACCACAAAACCTTGTTGGCGTTGCCTCTTGGGGGAATATTGGTGTTTACCGTAATTCCCTTGTTTTTTATGATGCTGGTAGCGTTTACCAATTACGATTACACCCATCTTCCGCCTTCAAAGCTGTTTACT
Organism: Clostridia bacterium; assembly: GCA_017646185.1. Taxonomy (GTDB): domain Bacteria; phylum Bacillota; class Clostridia; order Oscillospirales; family CAG-382; genus SFLA01. The sequence goes on along the minus strand of JAGCNA010000263.1, from coordinate 2,496 downwards.
TGGGTAGGGATGGATAATTTCAAAAGTCTTTTGGGCGTGCAGGTTGCCGACGGAAAGTTCGCCTTTACGTTTGGTGAAATATTGGTGTGGACCTTGATCTGGGCATTTTTTGCAACCTTCACCAACTATTTTTTAGGCATTCTCGTTGCAATGCTTATAAATAAAAAGGGGATTAAATTCAAAAAGGTTTTCCGCACTCTTCTTATATTTACTATTGCCGTCCCCCAGTTCGTTTCGCTTTTGCTTATTTCAAAAATGCTGGCGGATGACGGCGCAATAAACGGTATTCTTTCCCAGATAGGTGTAATAAAAGAAAATATTAAATGGCTTACAGATCCGATGCTCGCAAGAATATCGGTAATTCTGGTTAATATATGGCTGGGAATTCCGTATACAATGCTCATTGCCACGGGCATACTCATAAATATACCGGCAGACCTATACGAATCTGCACGGATAGACGGAGCAGGCGGTATAAAACGGTTTACCAAAATAACAATGCCTTATATGCTTTTTGTTACGGGTCCTTATCTGCTTACCACCTTTGTGGGAAATATAAACAACTTTAACGTTATATATCTTCTTACCGGCGGTGCACCCAAAACCACGGATTTTACCGGCGGAGCAGGGTATACCGATCTGCTTATAACATGGCTGTATAAGCTTACACTTACGGATAACGATTATAAAATGGCTGCGGTAATAGGTATAATGACCTTTGTGGTGGTGGCGGGTATTTCCCTTGTGGTTTATAATCTTTCGCCGTCTGTTAAAAACGAGGAAAGCTTCCAATGAAAACTATGGTATCAAGTATCTCAAAAAAGCATAGGATCTCAAATGCGCTTGTTTATACGTTGCTGATATTTATATGCATCGTCTGGCTTTTGCCCTTTGTGTATCTTATCTTTCAGGCGTTCAGAGGAGAATCCCGGGGAATGGTAAGCTATATTCTGCCAAAAGAATGGTCGCTTGCCAATTTCAAAATTTTGTTTAACGAAACCAATTTTGTGAATTGGTATCTAAATACCGTAATAATTGCGCTTTTTACTTCGGTTTTGCAAACGGTTATCGTTCTTTCGGTAAGCTACGCTCTTTCCAGACTCCGCTTCAGGGGCCGCCGTCTGCTTATGAACGTTATACTGGTGCTTGGTATGTTTCCGGGCTTTTTGTCTATGATCGCCGTATACTTTATTTTAAAGCTTATCGGCTTTACGGGACCCGGTTCCGTTCCGGGACTGATACTTGTGTACGTGGGTAGCTCAGGTATGGGATATTACGTTGCAAAAGGCTTTTTTGATACCATACCACGTTCTCTTGACGAGGCTGCACGGATCGACGGCGCCAGCAGGGCAAGGGTGTTTTATAAAATAATTCTCCCCATGGCAAAGCCGATAATCATTTATACCGTAATGATGGCGTTTATCGCCCCTTGGGGAGATTATATGTTTGCATCTTTAATAACCTTCGGTTACGAAGAGGCGTATAACGTGGCGGTAGGATTATTTACCTTTCTTGACCGAGAGCATATAAATAACTATTTTACCGTGTTCTGCGCAGGAGGATTATTGGTAGCATTGCCTATAACCGTTTTGTTTATGATGCTTCAGAAATATTACGTGGAAGGTGTAACCGGCGGTGCGGTAAAGGGTTAAAAAGCGAGGAGGAATATTTTTTGGCAAGCGTAGTTTTAAACGGCGTTAAAAAAATATATAAAGGCGGCTTTACCGCAGTTAAAAATTTTGATCTGGAGATAAAGGATAAAGAATTCGTGGTGTTTGTCGGTCCGTCGGGATGCGGAAAAAGCACCACTCTGCGGATGATCGCGGGGCTTGAGGAGATATCCGAAGGTAAAATATATATAGACGGAAAGTGTGTTAACGATACCGAGCCAAAGGACAGAGATATAGCCATGGTATTTCAAAATTACGCACTTTATCCCCACATGTCCGTATATGAAAATATGGCTTTCGGTCTTGTTTTGCGCCGTGTCAACAAAGAAGAAATACACCGCCGTGTGCTTGAAGCGGCGGAGATACTGGGCATTTCCGATCTGCTTGGAAGAACGCCACGGGCGCTTTCCGGCGGACAACGGCAACGTGTGGCTATAGGACGGGCTATAGTGCGTGTTCCGCGGGTTTTTCTGATGGACGAGCCCTTGTCCAATCTTGATGCAAAACTGCGCAATCAGATGCGTACGGAGATTATGCTGCTTCGTGAAAAGATAGATACCACCTTCGTGTACGTTACTCACGATCAAACGGAAGCAATGACACTGGGCGACCGTATAGTTATTATGAAAGACGGGTATATCCAGCAGGTAGGCACACCAAGAGAGGTGTTTGAAGCTCCTGCGAATACCTTTGTGGCAGGGTTTATAGGCTCGCCTCCAATGAACTTTTTTAAAGCAAAGATAACTGGCGGTAAAGAAAAACCTTATTTATCTATCTGCGGAACGGAAATACCCGTTTCAAAAAAAGTTTTGGAAAATATCAATTT
>JAGCNA010000262.1 GCA_017646185.1 Clostridia bacterium | reverse complement strand
GCGTTCCAGGTAATGTCCTTAACCTGAATGCCGTGAGGATAAATAGAATCGTCTTCGCCGTAAGCTGCGAGAGCCTTAACGTCGGATTCCTGATACTTGTGAACAACAACTACGAAACCGTCTGCGGGAATGTTAACTGCTGCGGAAGCTTCGCCAACATTGTAGAAAGCGGTCTTAACGTAGCCGAAGTAGGGCTTTGCCTGATATTCAGCAACCAGAACTGCATAGTCTTCAAGACCTGCGGGGGTAGCTGCGCCGAAGCGTGCATCATAAAGGATAACTGCGCCGTAAGCGAGCTCTTCATTATAGCCGGTAAGTACTACAGAGTCATTAAGGTTGATACGGTCACCGGTGTTGGGAGCGCCGTAAGAAACGTACTTGTTGGTATCTGCGGGAATCTCAACTTCGTTGCCGTCATCATCAACGACAGGTTCAGATTCTTCGGGTTCTTCAGAGGGTTCATCGGAAGGTTCGTCAGAAGGCTCGTCAGAGGGTTCTGCAGAAGGTTCTTCGGATTCTGCGGGAGTAGAATCTTCAACGGGGGTAGACTCTGCGGGAGTGCTGTTGTTTGCAGGAGCCTTAGAGGTTTCATCGCTGTTGCAAGCTGCAAGAGCAACTACCATAACAGCAACGAGAAGGAAAGCTAATACTTTTTTCATTGTTTTTTTCTCCTTTTTGAATTAAGATTTGTTAAAAACAATCTTGATTATACGGTATGATAACATATATTTATGCAAATTGCAATAGCATTATGGAAATCATACCGGTAATTTTGAGTTTTTATCAGAGTGTTTTTTACTCTGCGCAAGCCAGCTTTACGCAGCAGCACAAAACGGGAAGCGCTTTTCCCAGTTCATCCAAGGAAGGATACGTGGGCGCAATACGGATAATATTATCATCGGGATTATAACCGTAAGGATGGGTAGCGCCTGCGGGAGTAAGCTTTAAGCCTGCCTCTGCAGCCAGAGCAACAACTCTCTTTGCTTTTCCCTTGGGGGTATACAAAGCAAGGAAGTAACCGCCGTTGGGGTTGGTCCACCAAACTTCGGGAATTCCCGAAAGCTCGTTGGTGAAAACGCGGCGTACAAGCTCGAACTTGGGCTTTATAAGGCTCAAATGAACGCCCATCTGAGCTTTGATATCGTCAAAAGTACGGAAAACACGGGCGTGGCGGAGCTGATTAAGCTTATCGGGGCCAACGGTCTGGATTGCAAGCTCCTTAAGTATGCGCTGTACGTTTGCACGGGAGGAAGCTATACAGGAAATACCCGCACCGGGGAAGGATATTTTGGATGTGGAAGCGAAGATAAAGAATCTGTCCTCGTTACCGCACTTTTTAGCTTCGTGGAGTACCTCAAGGAGGTAATCGGGATGATCGGTAAGATCGTGCCATACGTATGCGTTATCCCAGAACACACGGAAATCCTTTGCGGCAGTCTTCATACGGGCAAAGCGGCGTACGGTTTCATCGGAATAAGTAATACCCGAAGGGTTGGAATACTTGGGCACGCACCAGATACCTTTTATGGTTTCGTCCTCTGCTACAAGCTTTTCGACTATGTCCATATCGGGGCCGTCTTCGTTCATGGGAACGTTGATCATATTGATATTGAAATATTCGCAGATAGCAAAATGGCGGTCATAACCGGGAACGGGACAAAGGAAGGAAACTTTATCGTATTTAGCCCAAGGCTTCATACCGTCCACAACGCCGTGGCTCATAGCACGGGCGATGGTATCGTACATAAGGTTGAGGGAGGAGTTACCGCCAACGATAATTTCGTGCATGGTAAGTCCCAGCATGGAAGCGAAAAGACGCTTGGATTCATCGATACCGTCCAGACCGCCGTAGTTACAGCAGTCAACGCCGTTTTCGGAAATACATTCCTCACGGGTGGTAACGGCGGTAAGCAGACGCTCCATAGTGTCAAGCTGTTGGGTGGAGGGCTTGCCGCGGGACATATCAAGTTTAAGTCCCGAGGATTTATACTGTTCGTACTCTGCGCGGAGAGTGTTAAGATCCAAATTCATAAGAGTTCACCTGTGTTAAATATTAGAATTCTGCGTTACCGAAGGTACGGGGGAATGCCTCAACATCACGGATGTTGGAAACGCCGGTAATATACATTATAAGACGCTCAAATCCGATACCGAAGCCTGCGTGATGAACGCCGCCGTATTTGCGGAGGTCCATATACCATTTATAGCTTTCGGGCTCCAAACCAAGCTCTTCTATGCGCTGCATAAGAAGATCGTAGCGTTCTTCTCTCTGGCTTCCGCCGATAAGCTCGCCAACGCCGGGAACAAGCATATCTGCTGCGGCAACGGTCTTGCCGTCATCGTTAAGACGCATATAGAAGGATTTGATTTCCTTGGGGTAATCGGTTACAAAAACGGGGCAGCCGAATATCTTTTCGGTAAGATATCTTTCGTGCTCGGTCTGCAGGTCGCATCCCCAATATACGGGATATTCAAAGCGGTCTTTAACTTCGGTAAGAATTTCGATTGCTTTGGTGTAATCAAGGCGAACAAATTCCTGGGTGCAGATGGTTTCAAGACGTTCGATAAGGCCTTTATCATAGAAATCGTTGAAGAATTTCATTTCGCGGGGGCAATTATCGAGAACATAGCGGAAGATATATTTGATCATATCTTCGGAAAGCTGCATTTCATCTTCAAGGTCTGCAAAAGCGATTTCCGGCTCGATCATCCAGAACTCTGCGGCATGGCGCTGGGTATAGGATTTTTCTGCACGGAAGGTGGGTCCGAAAGTATAGATATTGCTGAAAGCCATTGCCATTGCTTCGCCTTCGAGCTGGCCGGAAACGGTAAG
>JAGCNA010000261.1 GCA_017646185.1 Clostridia bacterium | reverse complement strand
TACAGCGCTCATTTCCGCATCCTTTGCGGAGATGGGAATTATTGCGCTGGAAGCGTAAATAACAGAAACGTATGAATAATATTCTTCCTGTTCTTTATCAAATTTAGGAGTGGGAATGATACCGAAGTTGCATTCGTAGTTGCCAAGCTCCTGAATATCAACAACTGCCATGGAACGGAAGAGTGCCTTTTGGGAAGCGATAGATTCGCTTGCCTTGGTGTACACGTCATCATAAGTGCCAACGTAATCTTCGATAAGCGCAATTTTATCGCTGTTACAAATATCGAAAATCTTGTTGAACACGGTAACGGCTCTTTCACCGTTAACAGAGATTATAGGCAGGTCATCGGTGTTCTTGCTGGTGAGAGTCTCGCCTGCACCGAAGTAAAGAGAGGTAGCGTAGTTGTTGTTGATAAGGAATCCCCAGGTATCGTCAAGATCGGTCTTGCCGTCGCCGTTTTCATAGGAAACTACCTTTGCCATGGAAAGAAGCTTATCCATGGTCCATTCGCCGTCATAAACAAGATCATAAGGGTTATCCAGATTATTATTCGCAACAACGTCCTTATTGAAAACTATACAGTGAGTACAGTCATACGCAAGCAGGTTCATATCACCAACAACGAAGAAGCTCTTTCCGCCAACGGAGAGGCTTTCAACAGCGGTGGTATCCCAATAATCTTTATCAAGATGAAGATTCTCAAACTCAGCAAGATCGTGCAAAGCGCCGCCTGCAGCAAGAGTGCCTGCGTTGGGCAGATATGCCATCACCGCATCGTAGGTTTTGGTGCCGGTTGCAATTTCGGACTGAACGTTGGTAACCATTTCTGCAGAATCTGCGGTACGGATCTCTTTGATCTCGATACCGAAATGCTGCTCAACACGTGCGTTACGCTCAAGAACAGATTCAGCGATAATGCTGGGGCCGTTTTCGTTGGGAAGTATCTCAATAGATTTATACCTGTCAAGATAATCGCCTTCTACGTAAATAGTGAATGTGGTGTTATATTTTTCTGCGGGAAGATTGGCAAAGAGCTCTTCATTTTCACCAACAGATACATCTGATTTGGAATTATCAGACGCAGTATCGTTACAAGATACCAAAAGAACACACAAAGTAAGGAGTGCCAAAAACAAGGCTGTGATTTTGCGCATCGAATTAATCCTCCAAAAAATAATTATTGCGTAAAGTATACCACTTTTTGCTGTTTTAGTCAATGACATTATTAAAAAACTATGTACAAAATACAAAAACTGTGGTATTATATAAATTGAGGTGATGTATATGTTTGAAAAGATTTTAAGCGAACTGAGCATTGATTTTGTGCTTAAACTGTTCGGAACCTTGGACAGCAACACGGAAAAGATAGAAAACGAGTTCGGTGTGACCGTTTCCAGCCGTGAAGGCGGTGTAAGAGTATCCGGCAACAGCGCCGCAGACGTTAACCAGGCGTGCGAATGTATAACCCAATTAAGCAAGGTCAGTGCCGTTTCGGATACGATCGACGAAAACACTATAAACTATATCATTTCCATGGTAAGAGAGGACAGGCAGTCCGAGCTTTCTGCCATATATTCCGATTGTATTTGTCTTACCAACAAGGGTAAGCCCATTAAAGCAAAAACGGTAGGACAGCAAAAATACGTTGACAGTATAAAGAAAAACACTATTGTTTTCGGTATCGGTCCCGCAGGAACAGGCAAGACATTTCTTGCCGTTGCAATGGCTGTTACCGCCCTTAAGCAAAAGCAGATATCCCGCATAATACTCACCCGCCCCGCTGTCGAAGCAGGAGAAAAGCTGGGATTTCTGCCCGGTGACCTTCAGAGCAAGATAGACCCTTATCTCCGTCCCTTGTACGATGCTTTGGGAGAGATGCTGGGCGGCGAAAGCTTTAACAAGCATCTGGAGAAAAACGTAATAGAAATCGCCCCTCTCGCATATATGCGCGGACGAACTCTTGACGATGCGTTTATTATCCTTGACGAAGCGCAAAACACCACTCCCGAGCAAATGAAAATGTTTTTAACCCGTCTGGGAAACAATTCAAAAGCTATTATAACCGGTGACGTTACCCAGATAGACCTTCCCTTTATAAAGGCAAGCGGTCTGGTGGAGGCGGTTGAAATACTTGACGATATCGAAGGTATTGATATCTTCAAGTTCACCCACAAGGACGTGGTCCGTCATCCTCTGGTGCAAAAGATAATACTCGCATACGAAAAAAACAGAAAAGAACCCGTTAAGGGTGAAACGAAAACGTTCAGGAGAAAGCCAAATGCTTAAAGTATATACCGAAAATCTATGTGAAGCACCCATAAGCGAATACGCTTTAAGGCAGATGAAACGGGTTATAAAAGAGACCGTTTCTGAGCAGTACCCTAAGCACAAGTTTGAAGTAAACCTTACTATATGCGATAACGAATATATTCGGGATATTAATCGCGAATACCGCGGCATTGATAAAGAGACCGACGTTTTGTCTTTCCCTATGATGGATTTTGATACCCCCGAAATAACCGTTATTTTGGGAGATATAATTATTTCCTATGAAAAAGCTGTTTCGCAGGCAGAAGAATACGGACATTCCTTAAAGCGGGAGCTTTGCTTCTTGTGCTGCCACTCCGCTTTACATCTGCTGGGATATGACCACGAAACCGAAGATGAGCGTACCGAAATGGAAAACAAACAAAAAGAAATTCTTGAAAGGTTAAATATTAAAAGATGACCAGAAGTTTATTTGTAATGATAACCGGCAAACCCAACGCAGGCAAATCTACACTGCTTAACGCTTTGCTGGGAGAAAAAATAGCTATTGTAAGCGCAAAACCCCAGACCACCCGTAATAATATTACAGGTATTCTTACCGAAGGCGAGGACCAGATAGTATTTATCGATACCCCCGGTCTTCACCGCCCCAAAACGCTTTTGGGCGAATATATGATGAAATCCGTAGGCAACGCTTCCGAGGGAGCAGACGTTATAATGTTTGTTACCGAAGCCGGCAAAAAGCTTACTGTTGCCGAAAGAGACGCACTCAAAAAATACTCCGCAGGAGATAACCTGCTGTTTCTTATCATAAACAAGGTTGATACCTGCGATAAGGGAAGACTTGCGGAATATATAGGTGATATTGCAAACGAATATGATTTTGATTGCGTTATCCCCATTTCCGCAATGAAGAAGGACGGAACGGATATAGTTCTGAAAGAGCTTAAAAAGCATCTTGTGGAATCCCCCCACTTCTTCCCCGACGACGTTATGACCGACCAGCCCGAAAAGCAGATATTTGCGGAAATAATCCGCGAAAAAGCTCTTCGCTTGCTTTCCGATGAAATTCCTCACGGTGTTGCTGTAGTCATCGAAGAGCTGAAGGACGAAAACGACGTGATCCGTGTCCGTGCAGAGATATTCTGCGAAAGAGAATCCCACAAGGGAATTATTATCGGCAAAAACGGCGAAATGCTTAAAAAGATCGGCTCCTATGCCCGCGAGGATGCGGAAGAGCTGTTCGGCGCAAAGGTTTATATGGACCTTTGGGTAAAGATAAAAGAAAACTGGCGTGACAGCCGCGCCCAGTTAAGCAACTTCGGTTACAACAATGAAGAATAACACCCAGTTTCACGTTAACGGTATTGTTATTAAAGAGCAATCCCACGGGGAACAAGGCAAACTGCTTACGGTAATTACCGAATACAACGGCGTAATAACAGTAAATGCAAAAAACGCCCGTAAGATAAGCGCAGGTTACTTAAAATCAACTCAGGTATTTGCATATTCAAATATGCTTTTATACAACAAAAACGGATTTTATACCCTTTTGGAAGCAGAGCTTAACAATGATTTTTATTCCCTGCGTGAGGATATAGAAACCTTTGCCTTTGCTACTTACGCTTGCGAAACCGTTGCGGCGGTTACTACCGAGGGGGAGGACGGAAAAACACTTCTTTCCTTCCTGCTCAATACTCTGTTTATTTGCGGTAAAAACGTATTGCCCGTTTCCCAGCAAAAAGCCATATTCGAATTCCGTCTTGCGGTGCTTTGCGGATTTTTGCCCGAACTGGAATACTGCCAATTCTGCGGTGAGCCCTTGGACAGCATAAAAAACAAAAGCTTTGATCTTTCCGAGGGTGCAATATGCTGTACTGCATGCACTGCCGAAGAGGGTGAAAACCCTTTAAGCTGGAAACCTATTTCCGATGGATGCTACAAAGCGTTGCGTCATATCGCTTTTGCACAGGGCGCAAAGCTGTACGCTTTTCGGACAGACGAAAACACCTTACGTGAATTGGGCGAGATAACCGAAAAATATCTTCTGCCCAGACTTGAAAAAAAGATAAAAAGCCTTGAGTTTTTCCACTCATTGGAAGGAAAGGTATAAACACGAATGAAAGGTTTTACCCGAGCGGCAAAGCTGCTCGAATTTGATAAAGTGCTATCCTCCGTTTCCTCCGTTGCGGCGACGGAAGGAGCAAAAGAAGCGATACTTTCTCTCACCCCTACGGACGATATTGTTATTGTAAACCGTTTGCAAGGGGAAACTCGGGATGCAAAGCAAATGATAATAAAAAAATCCACTCCCCCTTTCGGCAGAGCAAAGGATATTCTTCCTGCCGTTGAGCGTGCGGAAAAAGGTGCATCCCTTACACCGAGAGAGCTTTTGGATATTGCTTCCCTGCTGAGAAGCGTTTCATCATTAAGAAAATACGCAGGCGACCCTGCCGAAAGCGGTCTTTTGGAAAGATATCTCCTCTCGCTTACGGAAAATAATTTTCTTGAAAGAAAGATATCCTCTGCCATAATTTCCGAGGATATGATAGCCGATGACGCTTCGGATAATCTGTACCGCATACGCCGTGACCAGAGAAAATGCGAAAGTGCGGTAAGAGACCTGCTGGCATCCTACACAAGCGGTCAGAAATCCAAATATTTGCAGGAAAATATCGTTACTATGCGCGGCGGCAGATACGTTGTGCCCGTAAAAGCGGAATACAGAAACGAAGTAAAGGGCTTGGTGCACGATTCCTCCGCATCCGGTGCTACTCTGTTTATAGAACCTATTGCGGTGCTGGAGCAAAACAACCGGCTCCGTGAACTGAAGGTTGCAGAGGAAGAGGAGATCGAAAAGATACTCATAGGTCTTTCAGATGAAACCGCCAGATTCGGCGCACAGCTTACCCAAAACTACCGCGCAGTTACCGACCTTGCAGTAATTTTTGCTAAGGCGGCTTATGCAATAAACACAGATTCCTTCGAGCCGAAGATCACCACGGAAAAACGGGAATACGCTCTTTTGAAAGCACGGCATCCTTTACTGCCTAAGGACAGCGTGGTTCCTATTTCCGTAACCTTTGGCGAGAATGAAAAAACACTGGTCATTACCGGTCCCAATACGGGCGGTAAAACAGTTACCCTAAAAACCATCGGTCTTATGGCGCTTATGGCGCAAGCGGGATTACAGCTTCCCTGCGCAGAGGGGACTACGGTTCCTTTGTTTTCCTGCGTTTTGCCGGATATAGGCGATGAGCAGAGTATTGAGCAATCCCTTTCCACCTTCTCTGCCCACATGACAAATATCGTGGATATTTTGAACAACTGTGACGACCGTTCCCTCACCCTTTTTGATGAGCTTGGCGCAGGTACGGACCCCGTTGAAGGTGCGGCACTGGCAATATCTATACTGGAAGAGGTGCGGGAAAAGGGC
>JAGCNA010000260.1 GCA_017646185.1 Clostridia bacterium | reverse complement strand
CAAAACACATCGCAATGTTCTTTCATATAATCGGCAGAGCCGTAAAGAAGAGGCAATGCACCGTTGTCGCCGCCCAGTGTATCTATAACTATTTTTTTCATAACTATATATCCTTATAAGGTATTACGGGAATGAGCCAATCTCATTCCCGTTTTGTTAATGTTATTCGATTGCAAGAATGAAGCTGTATACTTCCTGACCGCCGCGAACATAGCCGCATTCGATAAGGGGATAATCAGTTTCAAGCATGGCCTTAAGCTGAACAAGCTCGGAGTGTGTTACGTCCGCACCGTAAAATACGGTGATGACCTGCTTATCGTCGATATCCTCAAGATTTTCCAAAATACCGGAAACCGCAGACAGCTTGTTTTGGCAGGCGCAAAGGATGTTATCGTCATCCAAGCCGATATAATCGCCTTTTTTAATATCAATACCGGAAATTTTCGTATCTCTTGTAGCAACGGTTACATATCCGGTTGTAACGTATTCCATGCTGTCAAGCATACTTTGGGAAACATCCTCCACGGTTTCAAGAGAAAGATCCATCATAGAAAGTGCGGAATAACCTTCCGCAACAGAACGGGAAGGAATTACAGTTACCGAAGCACCGTCGTACATTTCGGCCGCTTGCTTTGCGGTTAAAAATACGTTGGAATTATTGGGTAAAACGATAATATTTTCAGCATTAAGCGTTTTGAATGCCTTTATAAAATCATCTGCAGAGGGGTTTTGTGTCTGTCCCCCGTCAACGATAGCGGAAACGCCTATTTCGCTGAAATAAGATTTAAGTCCGTCTCCCGAAACCGCCGCAACTACTGCGTATTTTACTTTTTCTGCCGTATCGTTTTGGGTTTCGTTGTGCTGAACGGACATATTTTCTATCTTTACGTTAAGAAATTCGCCGTATTTAAGTCCCAATTCCAAAACCTTATTGGGCTCAAACGTATGGATATGTACCTTGACGATCTCCCCGTCGCACACGGAAACGATAGATTCGCCAAGAACTTCCAGCTTTGAAATAAAGCTGCTGTGATCAAAGCTTTTTACATCTGTCTTTGAATTAAGAAGCAGTAATATAAACTCTGTACAGTATCCGTATTCAAAAACGGAATCCGAATCAAAGGAATTGCCTGAAGCCGAATTGAATACCATTTCCGAAACGCTTACGGTATCTATAAATTCGCCCTTGAGTGCGGACAGCATTCCCTCGAACACGCACAAAACGCCTGCTCCGCCGCTGTCAACCACTCCCGCTTCCTTAAGCACGGGCAAAAGGTTGGGGGTGTTTTCAAGCGAACGGCGTGTCTCTGCGCAAAGGGCTTCAAGACATTCCTCAAAGGACGAATACTTTTCGCAGTCGGTCAGTACCCGCTTACCTCCGTCCTTAAAAACGGAAAGCATTGTTCCCTCAACGGGATTTAAAACGGATTTATATGCATATTTTACACCCGAAGAAAAAGCAAGGGCGAAATCGGAAATATCAAGATCCGTCTTGTTTTCGCAACCGATGGCAAATCCCCGTATAAACTGGGAGAAGATAACGCCGGAATTTCCTCTTGCCGACATAAGAGTGTTTTTGGAAAATCCTGCCATATATTCCGAAACGTTTTCGCTTACCTGTGCGGAAAATCCGCCTTCGAAGGTCTTTGCCATATTCGAACCCGTGTCTCCGTCGGGAACGGGAAAAACGTTCAGGTTATTTATTGTATCTGAATTTAATTTTAAGTTTTTAAAGCCGTTTTCCAACAGAAGCCTTAAATCGCTTCCGTTCAGGCGGTTTGTCTGCATTATTGTTTATTCTTTCCCTTCGATAGTTACGGGCTTGCCGTAAACGTATGTAATAAGAGTTCCGGGGCCTACCGATGCACCTACTATGGGGCCTATGTTGGTAATATATACCTGCTTGAAATTACAAAGCGCCAAAACCTCGTCACGAAGTTTTTCGGCTTCTGCCAAAGCATCGCCGTGAGAAATGCACAGAATACTGTTTTCGGCGTCTTCGACCGCCGCCGCAGTGTCTTTTGCCATTTCTTTGCGGGCGTTGGCGGCTCCCTTTACCTTTCGGTAGGCATAATTACGTCCATTAACATCGGATATAATATGGGGCTTTACACCGAAAATATTGCCGAGAAATGCGCTTGCGGCAGTTACTCTGCCTGCTCTGCGCAAATACTCAAGGCTGTCCACCGTACCGCACTGGTTTACTTTAAGTCTGTTTTCTTCCAGCCAGCAAACGGTTTCTTCTATACTTTTGCCCTCGTTGCGCATAATCGCCGCTTTAACCAAAAGCATACCCTGCCCCAAAGAGCTGATAAGCGAATCCACACAGCATATCTTTGATTGGGGGTATTTTTCCAAAAGCTCGGCTGCAACCACATTTGCAAGACTTGCAGAACCGGAAAGACCGGACGAGCAGGAAACGTAGAGTATATCCTTGCCCTGCTCCAGCCAATAAGTGAACACGGTTACAAATTCTTCGCGGGGGACCTGCGTAGTTTTTATATTCACTCCGTTGCGCATAAGATCATAAAATTCCTTGGGTGAATATTCATCCCAATCCAAAGAAGCGGCGTGCTCTTCGCCGTTTGCAACGAAATTCATTTTTAAATATTCAATATTGTATTTACTGCGAATCTCCAAAGAGAGATCGCAGGTGGAATCTCCGATAACTATATAATCTCTCATAATACACCGATAAACAAGTTATTATTTACCCGAAATTCTTTGCATTATTTCCTTTTCTTCGGCAAGTCCTTCTGAAATGGGTTTTCCGAGATAGAATGCGGCACACAGACCGGGACCGATAGAAGGACCGCACGCCATTCCCACGTGAGTAATGATAACTTCCTTGGGCGCTATCTCGGTGCGTATCATATCAGCCAGCGTTTCCGCCGCCGCAAGACGGTTGGAATGGGCAACGAAAACTATATTGTTTTCCGGATCTACGATAGTTTCTTTCATATACTTGACGGTAGCTTCAAGCGCGGTGCGTTTGCCTTTGAACTTAACGATAACCTCTGCAAGACCTTTGGAATTGAAATCTGCCATAGGGTTAACGCCTACAAGAGTTCCGAACAGCGCCTTAAAGTTGGAAATTCTGCCTGTTTTCACAAGGAAAAACAGATCGTCCATAGGGCCCATCTGATGAATAGAACCACGGATATTATTGATATAATCTGCTGTTTCTTCTATCGTTGCTCCCTCGTTACGCTTTTGTGCCGCCAAAACGGTGAGAAGCGCCATAGAGGTTGAATAACGAAGAGAATCCACACATATTATCTTTCTGCCGGGATATTTGTTCATAAGATCCTCGGCGATACGCATACAAAGACTGTAGGTTCCCGAAAGTGCGGAAGAAAGGGATATGCTTAATATATCCTTTCCCTGCTTAAGATACTTTTCGTATATCTCGTACCCCTCTTGCTCCGTAAAGGTGGAGGTCTTGTACAGAACGTTTCTGCCGCTCATGGATTTATAAAATTCCTCGGGTGAAATTACACCCCAATCCAGATCTGCGTTTTCCGTACGTCCATCGGGAAAATACACCGTGCCGTGAAGATAATCGGGGATATCAAAGCGTTCTCTCAGTTCTGCGGTAAGATCACAGGAGCTATCGGGAATAATAACGAATTCGTTCATTACAGCTTTGCCTTTCTAAAAAAAACATATTATCGGTGCGATTATACCACAGTATTATTGGTTTTTCAACAAAAAAACATTTTTTTATAAAAATTTATATTGGAAAATAGCAAATAGTATGGTATAATTGTAAAGCATCATATTTGGTAACACAAATATAATACACACACGGAGGGAAAATAATTGATTTATTTGTACATAGCCTTGGGGGTAATTGCATTAAGCGCTGTTATCGGCGTTGCGGTAATGCTTAAAATTACCGTTCCCATTTCAAGAAAAGTATATATGGACACGCTGGTCCGTAATTCGCCCGATAAATGGAAGAGAGAATGCTCCTGCCCCGAAAACGAGGAACAGCTTACCATGTGGAACACCGGCTGTGCCTGGGCGGAAGAAAACAAAGACCGTATGCGTGAGGTAACGATTACCAACGACGGCTTGAAGCTGGTTGGCGAACTGTATGATTTCGGTTCCGATAAATGCGTTATCATT
>JAGCNA010000259.1 GCA_017646185.1 Clostridia bacterium | reverse complement strand
TTTTTTTAATAAATCTATTGCCATTCTTTACATCTTGTGGTAAAATCCATCTGTAACCACTATATAAAAGCGGAGGAAACATTTATAATGAAAATAGCAATTATCGGTTGCGGTACTATCGCAAACAGCGCACACATCCCTTCTTATATGAACAACCCCGAAGCAGAGATAGTTTATTTCTGTGATATTCTGCTTCACAAAGCAGAAGCTTGCGTAGCTAAATACGGCTGCGGTAAAGCTGTTCTGGATTACAAAGAAGTTCTTGCTGACCCTGAAATCGAAGCAGTTTCTATCTGCACTCCCAACAGAGAGCACTCCAAGATAGCTATCGACGCACTCCACGCAGGCAAGCACGTTCTGTGCGAAAAGCCCGCTGCAAGAACCTATGCAGAAGCTCTTGAAATGCAGAAGGCTCAGCACGAAACCGGCAAGGTTCTCAATATCGGCGTTGTTAACCGTTTTAACTCCGCTGTAAATAAAGTTCGTGAGCTTATTCAGCGCGGCGATCTGGGCGAAGTTTACCACGTTTACGTAAGCTTCCGTTCTCACCGTTCTATCCCCGGCTTGGGCGGCGCTTTCACCACCAAGGCTATCTCCGGCGGCGGCGTACTTATCGACTGGGGCGTACATTACCTTGATATCGTTATGTACTGCACCGGCGACCCCACTCCCAAGACCGTTACCTGCAACGCATACTCCAAGCTGGGTGTTGATATGCCCAACTACGTATACGAAGGCATGTGGGCTGAAGACACCAAGGACGTTAACGGCACTTATGACGTAGACGATATGGTTTCCGGCTTTGTTCGTACCTCCGGTCCTTCCATCTCCTTCAACGGCGCATGGGCACAGAATATCGGTATCGGCGAAAGCTACATAGACTTTATCGGCACCAAGGCAGGTATCCGTCTTACCTACGGCGGCGACTTCACCGTATTCACCACCTCCTGCGGCTCTCTCTGCTCCTTCAAGCCCAAGTACAAGGATGAGCCCCACTTCCAGAAGGAAATCGACCGCTTTATCGAATGCATCCACACCGGCGAAAAGCTTCCTTCTCATATCGATACCGTTGCTGTTACTGCGAAGATGATGCAGGCTATGTACGACTCCTCCGAACTCGGTCGTGAGATCGTTCTCGATTAGTCGCTCGGTAAAACACTGTAGAGCAAAAACGCAACGTTTATAGATGTTTGCTGCAGTGAATTTCCAATTGTAGGGACAGGCGTCCTCGACTGTCCGTTCTAATTACAAAAATAAGGTAAAAATTCCGTAGAAAATTAATTCTACGGAATTTTCTTTTATTTTGCGTTTTTTAAACGTCTTTACTTCGCTAGCTGTAGATTACTACAGCACGCTCGTAAAGAACGTTTTCTACAGCGTTTTACCATCGCTCACTTCAGACTTTCAGTTCTATAGACGGAATGTTTCGAAAACAATTACACGGTTTTTTGCTCCGCAAAAAACTACCGAAATTTTTCATTCTTCATTTTTCATTCTTCATTATAAAAGCCTCCGATTTATCGGAGGCTTTTGTAACATTATTCAAAGTATGCGTCCAGCAGGTCTTCAAGGTTTTTATTGAAGGTTGCTTCTTTGGACTGCCAGTTGGAAGCGAAATCGGTAGAGCCGTTGTTAATGCAGATATTGAACTGGTGTGCGGGCCAATCAAGTGCATAGGAATGGATATAACCGAAGTTACAGAGGATACCTTCGCGGATGATTTCGATCATTTCGATAGAATCTTCGTCCTTGGTGTATCTGTTCTGAAGGATTACGGTGTACCATTCGGGAACAACTGCACGGTAGCTCTGTGCGCAGAGTGCTTCGGTGATCATACCGATGAATTCAAGGTTATCCTTGCTGGTTATGGGAACCGCCATAAGAGAATATGCATCCTCACAGGTGGAGTGGTAGTTTTCCTGCTCTTCATTAAACTTGGGCATGGGAAGAATACCGAAATCGCAATCGTAAGTATTGATAATACTACCGTTGCCCAGCATGGTGGGAAGGAAGAGCGCTCTGTTTTCGCCAAACATCTTTACGCTCTCTGCCTTATCTACAGCCTTATAGAAATAAGTGCTGCCGCAAACCAGATCGTATACCATCTGAAGTGCGGTATATGTCTTTTCCTGATTAATGGTGAAGTAAGGTCTGCCGTCTGCATCCTTGGTGGTTACGGGGATATCGAATGCATCCTGATATACGTCAACCTGAGTGGTAAGGCAGGAGGTATAGCCGTATATCTTGGTTTCGGGGTTATCGTCTTCAACGTTTGCGGTGCGGATAACCTCCATCATTTTATCGAAGGTCCAATCGCCGTCACGAACAACGTCGTAAAGGTTTTCTATACCTGCGTTCTGTGCAAGAGTCTTGTTAAAGAACATACCCTGCATACTCTCCCAGAAAAGAAGAGAGATATCGCCGGAAAGAAGATAAAGGTTACCGTCTATGGTAAGCTCGTCTACAAGGTCCTGGGACCACCATTCTCTCTCAAGGTCAACGTAGGGGATATCGTACCAATCTATAAAGATACCCTCTGCGATAAGAGTGGGAATGATTGCGGCATAGCCTGCGATAATATCGTAATCAACCATACCGGTTGCAACGGTATCACGCACGTAATCTATAAAGTCCTCGTGAACGCCCCAGCCGCCGTTTATGGGCTTGGAAACTATATCTACGTTAAAGCGCTCTTCTACAACAGCGTCTCTTTCGTATATAAGGTCCTTAACTGTGGAAAATCCCATTTCCTCTACGCCGAATTCGTAATCGTTTTCGGTACGCTGAAGAATGGTATAGGTCTTTTTACCCCAGTCTTTTTCGGGCAGGCTGTCTTTTACGTTTGCACGGTCGTTAAAATCCACCTCACCGTAAGAAACGTCGCTTTCGTTTCCGGTAGAAACATCGGATTTAACTTCGTTGCAGGCGCAAAGCACGGAAAGAAGCATAAGAGCTACCAGCAGAACGGCAAAAATCTTTTTCATAATATGTTTTTCCCTTTCTTGTTTTATGTCCGTATATTATATATCTTTAGGTTTAAAAAATCAAGTTTTTTTTAATAAATCTATTGCCATTCTTTACATCTTGTGGTAAAATCCATCTGTAACCACTATATAAAAGCGGAGGAAACATTTATAATGAAAATAGCAATTATCGGTTGCGGTACTATCGCAAACAGCGCACACATCCCT
>JAGCNA010000258.1 GCA_017646185.1 Clostridia bacterium | reverse complement strand
GCAGATATCAAGCGCGGATTCGAATCCAAGCGCGGCACCGGAAAAAGAGGAAGAAAATAATTTAAATCCCGCTTTGGCGGGATTTTTTTATTTTTGATAACAATTGCATTACATTATCAAAAATGTTTTGATGTATTGTTTTTATGTAAAACAGTATTGAAAGAAAAATAAATAAATGCTATACTGTAAAAAAGTCAACTCGTATAGGGGTGTGTGCTATGAAGAACGATCTTTCAAAACTTTCCGTAACCGAATATAGCATCTCCGCCCCCGTTAAAGAAAAGATATGCTTTGCATTTGTTTCCGATCTTCACCATTGCGAAAACCAACCCGTTTTGCGTGCGATACAAAAGATTTCGCCGGATGCGGTTTTGGTGGGCGGTGATTTTATGCACAATATGTCCTTTTATACAAGAGGATTTGAATTTTTAAATATGTGCTCCCAAAAGTATTCCGTTTTTTGTTCGCTGGGTAACCACGAGGGAAGATATGAGGGAGATATTCATAAAGCCGTAGCGGAAACAGGGGCAACGCTTTTGGATAATACGTACACGTGTTTTAAATCCCTGCTTATCGGCGGTCTTACCTCCGGCTTTTTGACCGACGGTATACGCGATACCTCGTGGCTTGAGGATTTTTCACGTAAAGACGGCTTTAAATTGCTTTTATCCCACCATCCGGAGTATTATAAAAAGTATATCCGCCCGCTTTCGGTTGACCTTGTGCTTTCCGGACACGCCCACGGCGGTCAATGGCGGTTATTTGGCAGAGGTGTGTACGCACCGGGGCAGGGAATATTCCCAAAATATTCAGGTGGTATCTATGAAAAACGTCTTATCGTCGGCAGAGGCATCGGCAACGCCCACAGAATACCCCGTATAAATAATGCGCCGGAAGTAATTAAACTCGTTTTAAACCCAAAGGGAGATGAATAATATGAACACAGTTGAAATAATAGCCCAGACCGTAAGTATTTTCGGTATGGCTTGCAATGTTCTTTCTTTCCAGCAAAAAACGCAAAAGCGTGTAATCTCCTGCCAGCTTGCAGGTGCATCATTGTTTACGGTAAGCTATCTTTTGCTTGGTGCGTATGTTGGTGCGCTTCTCAATTTCGTGGCAATAATACGTGCTATCGTATATATGCACAAAGAAAAATTCCGTTCCGAAAAGCTTTCCTGGTTAATTGGCTTTACTGCGGTATATCTCCTTTCTTACCTTTTAACGTTCACCGTGTTCGGCAAGGATTTCACGCTGCTTAACGCCGTTATAGAGTTTTTACCCATTATAGGTATGTTCGCCACTACCGTAAGCTTTCGTTTGAAGGACGCCGCCTCAGTGCGTAAGCTGGGACTCACATACAGCGTACCGTCTTGGCTTATTTATAATATATTCAATTTCTCCATCGGCGGAATTATCTGCGAAATCTTTTGCGGCTGTTCCATACTTATCGGAATGATACGTCTTGACAGAAAGAAAAAGAAATAAAACAAAATCTGTCCTTTTTCGGACAGCTTTCCTGCTTTTATCAGGTCATTTTTTCCTGCTTAACCTTGTGGTCGATAACGTGGCGGGATGCAAGCTCGTTTTTGATATCGTCTACGGTTATACCCATTTGGGTCAT
>JAGCNA010000257.1 GCA_017646185.1 Clostridia bacterium | reverse complement strand
TTTTTCTTTTTTACTGCTATGAACACAACCGAAAGGGATGCGGCGGCGAGCTCGGCGACCACCACAGACCACCAGATGCCGTCTGTACCCCAAATGAGGGGGAGCAGCAGTACTGCCGCCACCTGAAACACCGCGGTACGTAAAAAGGACATAAAAGCGGAGGTTAAGCCATCGTTTAAAGCGGTAAAGAAGGCGGAGCCGAAAATGGCAAACCCCGCAAACAAAAAGGAGAAGGAGAAAACGCGGAAGCCTTCCAAAGTGAGTTCGAGCAAGCCCTTATCGTACCCGACGAAAAGGACGGACAGCGGGTATGCCAACCCCTCCCCTGCCGCCAGCATTAAAGCGGAGGAAACGGATATGATGACCAGACTTTTTTTAAGAATGGAGCGAAGCTCTTTTTTATTATCTGCCCCGAAATGGAAGCCGATAACGGGGGCGACTCCCACGGAATAACCGATAAACGCAGAAAGGAACACGAAATTAACGTACATAAGCACGCCGTAGGCGGCGACTCCGTCCTCTTTCGCAAACTTGTAAAGCTGATAATTATACAGCATTCCCACAAGGGACATTGATATATTCCCCAAAAGCTCGGAAAATCCGTTGGTGCATATGCTTAAAAAGGAAGTAAAATGAAAATATGGTTTTCCCACACGCAAAACCGTAGGGTTTTTGCAAATAAAATATATAAGAGGTACTATTCCGCCCACAAGCTGGCTCACCGCCGTGGCATACGCCGCGCCGGAAAGTCCCAAATTCAAAAGCTTTGGGTGGACGAACAAAGCGTCCAGTGCCATGTTGGTAACACCTGCGGCAACTGTCATCCAAAGTCCCATAGAGGGCTTTTCCGCCAGAGAGAAAAAGCTTTGGAATTCGATTTGGAGCATAAAGGCAGGCAGGACAAAAAGGATTATTCTGCCGTAGGAAACGCAGTCTTCAAGCAGCTCTCCCTCTGCGCCCAAAAGGGATGCCACGGGACGGAGAAGCAGTATTCCCGCCAAGCCGATAACAACACCGCCTATTACGGTGATATAGACGAGCATTGAAAACAGCTTGTTTGCTTTTTTCGTATCCCCTTCCCCAAGAGTTTTTGCGATAAGTGCGCATCCTCCCGTGCCAAGCATAAAGCCGAAGGCGCCCAGCACCATTATGAAGGGGTATATAAAATTAACCGCGGAAAAAGGGGTTTTGCCCACGAAGTTGGACACGAAATATCCGTCCACCACGCCGTATATCGAGGTGAAGATCATCATAATAACCGACGGCATGGTAAAACGCAAAAGCTTCTTGTATGTAAAATGCTCGGAAAGCTTTATCAAAGCGGTGTCCTCCTTTCGCAAAGTATCGGTGTATTATAGTATAAACGTAAAATATTGTCAAGAAAAATGAAAAGGAAAGCTTTTTGTTCGCCGAACAAAAAGCTACCGAAATTCCTCGTTTTTCGTTCCTCATTCCTCGTTAAAAAACCCGTGAAAACTCACGGGTTTTTAATAAATTAAGGTATTATTGTAAGCAAAACCGCTTGCGCTAACGCTATGACGGGAAGTCCCACCATAAACCGTTTGTGTTTGGTTTTGTGGCGGATTACGAGCATTGTAACATACATGGCAAGGCTTCCGCCGAAAAGGGCTGTTATAAAAAGCGTTTTTTCGGGGATACGTGCTTTTTTGCGCTTTGCGGCGTATTTATCGTACACAGTAAGGCAGACCGCAAGCAACGAAAAGCAAAAATATATTATAAGGAGAAACGGTTTCATTACATTCCGTCTATATAGCGGATAGCAGCCAGCGCCGCGGAAGCTCCGTCCGCAACGGCTGTGGCGATCTGACGGATATTTTTGCTTCTGCAATCCCCTGCCACGAACACGCCTCTGCAGGAGGTGGCGGTATCCTCACCGGAGGGTACGTATCCCCTCTCGTCAAGGTCGATAAGAGAAGCGGCAAATTCGTTCTGAGGAACCAAGCCGATAGCAACGAACATTCCCTCTACGTCCAGCACTCTTGTGCCGTCCTTGCCGGAAATACGGATTCCCTCAAGCTCGGTTTCCCCTACAAGACCGGTAACCACTGCACCGGTTATAAATTCCACGTTGGGACGTGCCTTCAAGGTGTCGATAAGCTTTTGCTCGCCTGTGAAATAATCAAGGTTTTGAACCAAGGTTACCTTTTCACAGCCTTCGGAAAGAAGCACCGCTTCCTGTAAAGCGGAGTTACCGCCGCCGATAACCGCAACACGCTTTCCTTTATAAAAAGCTCCGTCACAAACGGCACAGTATGAAATTCCCTCGCCGGTGAAGCGGTTTTCCCCCTCCACGCCAAGCTGTCTGTGCTTTGCGCCTGCGGCGATAATTACGGTTTTTGCTTCGTACACACCGTATTCGCCGACAGCACGGAAGCCGTCCTTTATCTTTTCGATACGGGTTATCTCGTCCGGTTCAAGGTTTGCG
>JAGCNA010000256.1 GCA_017646185.1 Clostridia bacterium | reverse complement strand
CCCTTTAGCGTGCGGTGTACTCCCCATAATGCTGGATAATGCGGTAAAGGCAAGCGAATATCTTACCGACCACGACAAGACATATATAGCGGGCATAAAGCTGGGGATAACCACCGACAGCGGCGATATTACGGGAAACGTTATCTCCGAATATGATGGGGTTTTACCTTCTTTTGAGGAATTTTCAAAGATTGCAAAAACCTTTGAAGGCGAGCTGATGCAGGTTCCCCCTATGTATTCCGCCTTGAAACGGGATGGCAAAAAGCTGGTGGACCTTGCAAGACAAGGCATAACCGTTGAAAGAGAAGCGAGAAAGATTACCGTCTATTCCCTTACCCCGTTCCAAAAGGAAAACGAGTTTTTTATGACCGTTTCCTGCTCCCGCGGTACCTACATACGCACCCTTTGCGAAGATATAGGTGCGGCTTTGGGATGCGGTGCAACCATGAGCTTTCTTGAGAGGGCTGTGGTGGGTTCTTTTTGCAAGGAAGACTCTTTTACCGAAGAGGATATAAAGGACGGCAGATACGTTTTAACGCCCGTAGAAAGCATATTCCCCTTCCCCGAATTAACACTTCCCGAATTCTATGACCGTCTTTTTGCAAACGGTCAGGCTATACAAATAAAAAAGCTTGGACTTAAAGCAGAGGCAGGCACAAACTTCAAGGTGTTCGGTCCAAACGGCTTTTACGCTATCGGCGAAATTTCAGAAAAAGACGGCGAAAAGACGTTAAAAAGCAAAAAAATCTTTTTCCCGAACCTAATTTAACAAAATATGACAATATAACTGTGGTACTTTATAGGTACCGCAGTTTTATTTTTATCTGAAGGAAGTGGAAAAATATGGAATTTAAATCAAAATTAAAATCCTCAAGGATAATACACGTACCAATAAGCAGTATAAAGCCGAATTCCGCCCAGCCGAGAAAGTATTTTGATAAAGACGAAATAGAAAAACTGGCGGAAAGCATTAAGCAGGTAGGAATAATATCCCCGCTTTTAATACGAAAAAGAGACAACAAAGCCACATTCAGTATAGCGGGAGAATTGCTTACACCCGAGCAATACGAGCTGATTGCGGGCGAGCGCAGGTTACGGGCGGCAAAAAGGGCGGGACTTAAAAAGGTTCCCTGCATTTTATCCAAAACAGACGATAACGGAAGTGCGGTGATTGCCCTTACGGAAAATCTGCAGAGAAAGGATTTGAATTTCTTTGAAGAAGCCTACGCTATGCAACGGCTGATGTTTATGACAGAATCCACCCAAAGCGAGCTGGCGCAGACTCTGGGCATAAGCCAAAGCGCCGTGGCGAATAAGGTAAGGCTGTTAAGGTTTTCCGCAGAGGAAAAAGAAGAAATTATACGCGGCGGTCTTTCGGAACGGCAGGCGCGGGCGCTGTTGAGGCTGGACAGCAAGGGCGACAGACTGTTTATGATAAAACGAATTGGGGAAAGGCAGTTAAACGCACCGGATACGGAAAAAGCGGTGGCAGAGTTTTTGAAGCACAAAGCAGAGAACGAAAAAACCGGTTCCAGACGGGTTGTGGGAACGGTTGACGTGAGGTTTTTCGTTAATTCCATAGACAACGCCGTGAGCCTTATACGCAAGGCGGGAATAAACGTGGGAAGCACCCGAAGAGAAAATTCCGAATCCATTGAAATTAGCCTGATAATACCAAAAACAGGGGTTAAAATTATAGAAGAAAATCTGTGAAAACTATTGACTTTTATTTCTTTTCGTTTATAATACTCTAAACATTACACAGCTTTATGCTTTGAGTTTAAGAGGTATTTAAAAATGAAAAAGAACATTGCTATTATCGGATACGGCGGTATGGGTTGGTGGCACGGCGATTACCTTAAGAAGAGCGACGTGTGCAATTTGCTTGGCGTATGGGATATTAATCCCGATAGACTTGTAATAGCACGCAACGAAGGTATAAACACCTACTCTTCTCTTGAAGAATTGCTGGGTGACGATAGATTGGATATCGTTACCGTTGCAACACCTAATGACATTCACAAGGAGCTTATCATTAAGGTGCTTGAAAGCGGCAAAAACGCTATAAGCGAAAAGCCCGTTACTCTTTGCAGTGAAGATC
Organism: Clostridia bacterium; assembly: GCA_017646185.1. Lineage (GTDB taxonomy): Bacteria > Bacillota > Clostridia > Oscillospirales > CAG-382 > SFLA01. The sequence continues at coordinate 1,661 of JAGCNA010000256.1, read as the reverse complement.
TGCAGGAAATGTTTGACGCAAGCAACCGCACCGGAAAGCTGTTTACCGTTCACCAGAACCGCAGATGGGACTGCGATTTTCTGGCTATGAAGCAGGTATATGAAAGCGGCGTTTTGGGTGAGGTATTTAACATAGAATCCCGTGTTCACGGTTCCAGAGGTATTCCCGGCGATTGGCGCGGTATGAAGCAGTACGGCGGCGGCATGATGCTTGACTGGGGCGTACATATTATTGACCAGATGCTTCTTATGGTTCCTTCCAAGATCAAGAAGGTTTACTGCCAGTTTGACCACGTTACCAACTACGAGGTTGATGACGGATTCAGACTCACTCTCAATTTTGAAAACGGCGTACGCGCTTACCTTGAGGTTGGTACAAGCAACTTTATCAACCTGCCCCGTTGGTATATGCAGGGCGAAAACGGTACCGCTGTTATTAACGATTTCTCCTGCGAAGGAAAGATCGTTTGCGTTGAAAACTGGGACGAAAAGGACGTTGTTCCCGTACGCACTGCCGCAGGTCTTACCAAGACTATGGCACCCCGTAAGGATGACACCATTAAGACCCACGAAATTCCCCAGATCACTTCCGACGTTCACGATTTCTACCGTAACGTTGCAAAAGCAGTTGACGGAATTGAAAGCCAGCTTATTACCCACCCCCAGCTTATGCGCGTAATGAAGCTTATGGAAGCTTGCGCTAAGTCTGACGAGACAGGTATGCCCGTAGATTTTGAATAAACACATATTTTTAAGACCGATTTCTTTAAAAAATCGGTCTTTTGTGTTATAATTAAAAAAAATTTCAATTTTCTTGAAACCAAATGTTTTTTTTGACGGTATATATAAGTGAAAGGGGGAAAAGTTTTATGCGGGACGAAAAGATTATTGACCTTTATTGGGAAAGAAACGAGCAGGCGATAAAGCACACCGATGAAAAATACGGTAAATATCTTTCCAAGATAGCCTACAATATCCTTGCGGACAAGGAGGACAGTAATGAAAGTGTGAACGATACATATCTTGCCGCGTGGAACAGTATGCCTCCCCAAAGACCCACAGCGCTTTCTGCATATCTCGGCAAAATCACAAGACAGATATCCATTGATATATTCAGAAAAAGAAACCGAGAGAAAAGAAAATGCAGTGAATTTGCCGTTTCTTACGACGAGCTTAACGATATCTTGTCTGCAGGAGATTTGACCGAAGAGCAGGTGCAGGCAAAGCTTTTGGGTGAGGCTATAAACAGATTTTTATCAGATCAGCCCAAGGAAGTGCGAAATCTCTTTATCGGTAGATACTATTTTCTTGACCCGTTAAAAGAAGCCGCAAGATACTGCGGAATGAGCGAAGGAAAAGCAAAAAGCATTTTATATAGAACTAGGATCTTACTTAAAGAATATCTGCAAAAGGAGGGGTTTGAGATATGAACGCGGAAAAGCTGCACGATGCTTTGAATTATTTGGACGACAGCATGATACTGGAAACGGACAGATTAAGACATAAAAAGAAAAAAACGGTGATATTTCGCAGGTTTATTTCGGTAGCGGCGTGTATTTGCATCGTGGCAACTACTGTGTTCGGAATCGGACACATGAGAAGCATAAAAGAAAATTCCCCTCTTGATGAAAACTTCGAAACCTCTCAAAACAACGGCGATAT
>JAGCNA010000255.1 GCA_017646185.1 Clostridia bacterium | reverse complement strand
ACGCATCGGATGCATCGTTACAAGAAGCCAGCGCCATGGTAAACAAAGAAACGAGTACCAAAAGAATGCAGATAGTCTTTTTCATTTTTCTCTCCTTTTCACAAGTATGTTTTTAATAGGATACTGAGAAGTATCCTATTGAAACAGGGGTACCCCTGTTTGCGTTTGCTTTTTTAGCAAATTATATTATACTGCACAAACCGTTTATTGTCAAGTGCGACAAATTTTACCTTTTAACAAAAAATTCTTTATACCAGAGCAAAAATGAATATATCATCCATATCTTGCGCATATTGTGTTTTCCCGCCTTGTGGGAATCCAACAGACGCATAAGCTCATCGGTATCGAAGAAAAGCTTTGCGTTTTCGCCGGTAAACTCCGCTTTTACGGTTTCGTAATATTCATCCTGACGCAACAGCTCGTCCAAAGGCACGGGAAATCCTCTTTTTACCATTTTTGCGCTTCGCTCGGGAATATGCTTTGCCGCCGCATAACGGAGAGCCGTTTTTGTCTGTTCCTTTGTAGCTCTGTATTTTGCGGGGATCTGCATTGCGGTTTCCAGCACCTCTTTATCAAGGAAGGGAACGCGAAGCTCAAGGGATTGAGCCATACTCATTCTGTCTGCCTTTACCAGAATATCGTACGCCATCCACACGTGAATGTCTGCGTACTGGGTCTGGGAGGCGGGGTCCAGATGAGCCACCTTATCGAACACGGGCTTGGATGCCAAAGGGGGAAAGTCCACTTGGGGATGTCCCTTTAAAACTGCGCTTGCAGACTGTGCGTTAAACACATAATTTGCTCTTGCATATCTTTCCCAAGGCTCCATTGCCCCTGCGGTGATAAAATGCTTGCCCTTAAAATTGGGAAGAGCGTTTGCAATTCCTGCCAAGGCTTTGCGTATAAAACGGGGAACCTTTTGGTATTTACCGAAATGCCATTCGCTCTGGTAGAGAGGATAACCGCCGAAAAGCTCGTCTGCCCCTTCGCCGGAAAGCACTACCTTTACCTATTTGGATGCAGTTTCCGCAAGGAAAAACAGCGGGATTTCCGAAGGGTTGGAAAGAGGCTCATCCAGATAATACTGAATATCGTGAGCGCGGGTAAAGAATTGCTCGTCCTTCATAACCGTGGGGATATTGGGAAGTCCCACAGCGGATGCAAATATGGAAGCATCCTGCAGTTCGCTTACCTTTTCTCTTTCATAGCCGATAGAAAAAGTCTTTACCGGCTCGCCGGTGATCTCCTCGTTGCGGGCGGAAACCGCCTTTGCAACCATAGAGGAATCCACGCCGGAGGAAAGGAAGCAACCAACCTCTACGTCGGCAATACGGTGGGCTTCCACGCTTTCCGCAAACACGGAATTTATCTTATCCGCCCAATCGTCTATACTGCCTTCGTTTTTGATATTCCACTTTATATCGTAATATTTCTTTATATTCAGAACACCGTTTTTGTATGTGAAACAGTGTCCTCCCTCAAGGCGGAACACGTTTTTAAACATGGTATCCTCCCCTACCGTGTATTCGTAGGTGAGATACTGAGGGAGCTTATCTCTGTTAAGCTCCTTAACGAAATCGGGATGAGGCAGGAATGACTTTATCTCGCTGCCGAAGATAAAGCTTTTTTCGTCTTTATAATAATAAAAAGGCTTTATTCCGAAAATATCTCTGCAGCCGAAAAGGGAGTTTTCGTTTTTATCCCAAATAACGAAAGCGTACATTCCACGCAGTTTTTCGCATATTTTTTCGCCGTATTCCTCGTATCCGTGGAGCACCACCTCGCTGTCCGAGCCGGAAACGAAGGTGTGTCCCGCCGCTACGAGCTTTTCACGTATTTCGCGGAAATTATACACCTCGCCGTTAAAAACCAGCACTTTTGTGCCGTCTTCGTTTTGCATAGGCTGTGCGCCCGAGGCGATATCTATAATGGAAAGACGGCGGAAGCCCAAAGCCACGCCCTCATCCACGTAATAGCCTTCGTCATCGGGGCCGCGGTGAACGATGGTATCCGCCATGGATTTTATAATATTTCCATCGTTATCGCGCTTTTCTGTTATTTTATATCCCACAAATCCGCACATATTTTTTACCTGACCTGTTTTCCCATAGTTTTAATGCAGGCTTCCGCAAGCACTTCCATAGCATCCACACAAGATTTCGGATGCTCGCCTCTGAAAACGAGAGAAAGCTCTGTACAGCCCAAAATTATTTTTTCCGCACCCAAGGATAACATATGATCGCATATTCTTAAAAACATTTCTTTATCCACGGGAACGCCTTTTTTAACCTGATCGTAAATTACGGACATTACCATTTTCTGATGCTCTGTATCGGGAATGACAGCCTTTATCCCCTGCTTTTCCAAGGAAGATTGCAAAACTCCCGTTTTTACCGTGCCATCGGTAGCGAGAATACCTGCGGTTTTTACGCCTTGGGTGGAAAGGCTTTTGGCAACCTCATCCGGCATATGAATTATATTTGCATTAAGCGCCGGCGCATATTCATCGTAAAGAGCAAAGGAGGTAACGCAGGGCACCGCAATAACGGTACACCCTTGTGAAACCAAAAGATTGCCCATACGCAGTATGGCATCCACGGGGGAAGGATTGCTTTT
>JAGCNA010000031.1 GCA_017646185.1 Clostridia bacterium | reverse complement strand
CGTTTCCGAGGTTACAGGAATGGGCAAGGGCGAGCAGGTCAAATCCGTAAGATTTTACGGAGAAACCGCCTACGTGGTAACCTTCAGACAAACAGACCCTCTTTATGCGCTGGATCTTTCCGACCCCGAAAATCCCGTCATACTTTCCGAATTAAAGATACCGGGTTTTTCTACTTATCTCCAGAAATTCGGTAATGATATGCTGTTCGGATTCGGATACGATGCGGATGAAAATACCGGCTGGAGAAAAGGACTCAAGCTGAGTATGTTCGATATTTCCGATGCAAAAAACACCTGCGAAAAACACACCCTTCTTTTGGGCGAAAACACCTATTTCAGCGATGACGTGCTTAAAGCGGTTGTGGTAGATGCCACGAGGAACCTTATAATGTTCCCTTACAGAACATACGGAAACGAAACGATATATGACGAAACAGCCAATACAACTTATACCGTTTATACGGAAAAGCTGGTATACGCCGCATATCTTTACGGCGAAAACGGTTTTGAGCTTTTGGGCGAGGCTGTATATACCGATAATTACGTTTCTAAATTAAGAGGAATACGAATAGGCGATTATATCTACGTATTCACCTTCGGCGGCAAAGAAGGTACGGTAGCAGAATCTTACAATCTTAATGATTTTACTCTTACAGACTCTTTGAAATAACCTTTTATAACTGTGAAAGGAGTGCGGCAAATGAAAAAGCGCATAATATCGGTATTTGCTTTATTGCTTTGTCTGGTTCTGGTTTCCTGCGGGACGGAGGTTCCTTCCGACGTAAGCAGGGCGGATAACGAAAGCAGTGTTTCCTCAGACACTTCCCTTCCGCCGGAGGAAAACGTTTCCTCCGAAATAAGTGAAACGGAAGACGGCGGCTACAGCTCCGACACCCTGCTGGTTTTACCCGGAGAGAGCGATGCGGCGAGCGCAAACGATTATACCGCGGTAAAGAACAAAATATGCGAAGCTTTTACAAAAAACGAAGTTCGCGACGATGCGCGTATGATAGTTGTAAACGACGTGGAGGGTTGGGAACCTTCTCCCGTGTACTCCCCTATGGGCATAACCTACAGCGATAAGCAAAACGAAGCTCTGCAGAGCGGAAATGTTATTAAAAGTGACAGCAGGTTTATATACCTTCTTTCCTTCGGAGAGCTTACAATCCTCTCTGCAGAAAACGGAAAAACGGAGCAGGTGTCCGTAACCCGCTTGCCCGATCAGCTTTTGGGTATTCAAATGCTGCTGTATAAAAATCAGGTTATAATAATCTGTGCCAACGAAGATCCTTACCTGAATTATAAGGTCGAGGAGCTTTCGGAGGATAACCGCGGCGTGTTGACGAGCGTGTTCGTTGTTGAGGTATCCGAAAGCGGAAAGACCAGACAAAAGGATTATTACGTTCAATCGGGCTCCTTTGCGGCAAGCCGTTTGATAAACGGCGAAATTATTCTTATAACCTGCCGCTTCACCGCCCTTGCGGACAGCTTTTACAACGATAATATGCTTTCCGATGAAGAGCTTATGCGCGAGCTGCCCATAGCAGGCAGACATTTCAACGATATGATTCCTGCGGAAAACATAGAAATTCCCGAGGAAACGTACACATCTACGCTTACGGTAACGTCCAAAATAAATCTTTCAAGCGGCGAATTGAACGCTTACTGCAAAATGGCAGACGATTTCAGCTTTTATATATCCGAGGATTCAATATACGTATTCTACCAGACCGTTCTTTGGTATGGCAATGACGGCAGGGCG
>JAGCNA010000254.1 GCA_017646185.1 Clostridia bacterium | reverse complement strand
CTACTACGTTGAATATACGTCCTTTGACGTAGATCTTTTTAACAATAGTCTTGCCTTCCAGCGCCTGATCCAGCACGCCGGATTTTTCTATGATCTCCCAAGCGGTGTTTTCGTCTGCATCTGCGGGGATAACCACGGTGCCCTTCAGCTTGCCCAAAAACTGCACTGCGATCTCCACGGTGTTGTCCACGGTCTTGCTTTCGTCGTACTTGGGCCAAGGGGTGAGAGAAACGTATGTGCTCTCGCCCAGATCATGCCACATTTCCTCTGCAAGATGAGGAGCGAAGGGAGCGAGCAGAGTAACGAAAACCTTGAGTTCATCACGGTTTATCTCGTTTTTCTCGTACACGCCGTTAATATAGCTCATCATTGCCGCAATAGCGGTGTTGAACTTCATATTGTCGATATCGCTTGTAACCTTCTTTATGAGCTTGTGTAAAGCAGATTCGCTTTCTGCGGTGCTTGCACAGCCGTTCATCTCTGCCATACCTGCCACACGGTCAAGGAAACGCTTGCATCCGCGAACGGAAGAATCCGACCAAGGAGAAGCCTTTTCGTAATCGCCCATAAACATTATATACACACGCAGAACGTCTGCGCCGAACTTGTCTACTATCTCGTTGGGGTCAACAACGTTGCCGCGGGATTTGGACATCTTCTCTCCGTCGGGGCCGAGAATAAGACCCTGCGCCGTACGCTTTGCGTAAGGTTCGGGAGTGTTCACTTCGCCGATATCGTAAAGGAAACGGTGCCAGAAACGGGAGTAGATCATATGTCTGGTAACGTGCTCCATACCGCCGTTGTACCAGTCAACGGGCATCCAGTAATCCAGCGCCTCCTTGGAGCAAAATTCCTTTTCGTTCTTGGGGTCAAGGTAGCGGAGGAAGTACCAGCTTGATCCTGCCCACTGGGGCATGGTGTCGGTTTCTCTCTTTGCGGGCTTGCCGCACTTGGGACAAACGCAGTTAACAAAGCTTTCTACCTTTGCAAGAGGGCTTTCGCCGCCCTCACCGGGAACGAACTGCTCCATATTGGGCAGACGGAGGGGAAGCTCATCGTAAGGCACAGCCACGTCACCGCAATGCTCGCAATGAACAATGGGAATAGGCTCGCCCCAGTAACGCTGTCTGTTAAACGCCCAGTCCTTCATCTTGAACTGGGTACCGCCCTCGCCAAGACCTTTTTCTTCCAAAACCTTAATGGCGGCAGAAACCGCTTCTTTTTTGTTGGTTATACCGTTTAAGAATTCGGAATTTATCATTTCACCGTCACCGGTGTAGGCGGATTCACCGTCACCGCCCTTGATAACGGGGATAATATCCACGCCGAACTTCTTTGCAAACTCAAAGTCACGTTCATCGTGGGCGGGAACAGCCATAATTGCGCCGGTGCCGTAGCCCATCATAACGTAATCGGAAATAAATATGGGAACTTCCTTGCCGGAAAGGGGATTTATTGCAGTAAGACCCTGAAGCTTAACGCCGGTTTTATCCTTGTTAAGCTGGGTGCGCTCAAATTCCGTCTTCTTCGCACATTCCTCACGGTAAGCCACAACCTCGTCCATATTGCCGATAATTTCGGAATATTTATCGATCATCGGATGCTCGGGCGCCATAACCATAAAGGTAACGCCGAACATAGTGTCGGGTCTGGTGGTGTAGATACGGAGCTTTTCGTCCACTTCCTTAAGTGCAAAGGATGCGAATGCGCCCTCGCTCTTGCCTATCCAGTTTTCCTGCTGGAGTACTATGTTGGGCAGGTAATCCACGTCCTTAAGACCCTGCAGCAGCTTGTCCGCATACTTGGTAATGCGTAAGTACCAAACGTCCTTGGATTTCTGCACAACGTCGCTGTGGCAGATATCGCACTTACCGCCCTGACTGTCCTCGTTGGAAAGCACGCAGCGGCAGGAAGGACAGTAGTTAACGGAAGCCTTGTCACGGAACACGTATCCGTGCTCAAACAGCTTAAGGAATATCCACTGTGTCCACTTATAGTAGTCTTCTTCTGTGGTGTCGATAACCCTTGTCCAGTCAAAGCCAAAGCCAACACGCTTCATCTGGGAAGTAAACTTTGCAATGTTGTTATCGGTAACCATTCTGGGGTGGGTGTTTGTCTTTATAGCGTAGTTTTCGGTGGGAAGACCGAAAGCATCAAAGCCAATAGGGAACAGAACGTTGTATCCCTCCATACGCTT
>JAGCNA010000253.1 GCA_017646185.1 Clostridia bacterium | reverse complement strand
CCGCGAACAAGCTGGTATCCCGCATATTCCATAGCGCACATAATGGTGAGGTTTTCGGGAACCGAATATTTTTTACCAAACAGGTAAATATTAACCATATTCTCCATATTATTACTCCTTATCAATACTCATCGGGCAGTTCGTCCAGCTCATCAAATCTGAACACGGGTCCGTCTTTGCAAACGTATTTGCTGCCTACGTTACATCTACCGCATTTACCGATACCGCACTTCATACGAAGCTCGAGAGTAGTGTAAATCTGAGTTTTATCAAAACCTAATTCGTAAAGACCGTTCAAGGTAAACTTGATCATTATGGGAGGTCCGCAAAGAACTGCGATTTTATCTGTGGTAAAGCCCAGTTCCTTAACGTAGTTGGGTACGAAACCAACGTGTCCGTCCCAGCCTTCCTGCTCACGGTCAATGGTCAGATGCACGTTTACGCCTGCATCCGTTGCCCATTCGTTGATGATCTCTTGATAATCCAAAAGATCGTCTTTGCTTCTGGAACCGTAAACTATGTCGATCTTACCGTAACGATCGCGGTAATGACGGCAGTAGTTTATAACGGAACGGAGAGGAGCAAGACCAACGCCGCCGGCGATAAACAGAAGGTTGTTGCCTGCAAATACATCGTCAACAGGGAAGGGCTTTCCGTAAGGACCGCGTATGGTAAGCTGCTGTCCTACCTCTGCCTGATGCAGCCATTCGGTAACACAACCGCACTTTTTAATGGAAAACTCCATATATTCGGTGTTTGTGGGAGAAGAAGTTATAGAAAACATAGCTTCGCCAACACCGGGGATAGAAAGCATTGCGCACTGTCCGGGACGGTGGTCAAAAGCCTTCTTTCCGTCGGGAGTTACTACGCGGAAAGTTTTGATATCGGGTGTGTCTATACGTACGTCGGTTATCACGCCGATGACCGGCATCAGAGGATCTCTAATTTCAGCCATTTTCTTTACCTCCCAAAGTCTTCATAACCTTAACTATGTTCATGGAGATGGGGCATTTTGCAAGACATCTGCCGCAGCCCACACAGCTGAACAAACCGTTGTTGTTTTCGGGGTAGTACACCAATTTATGCATAAAGCGCTGTCTGAATCTTTCCTTCTGGGAAAGTCTGTTGTTTCCGTGAGCCATTTTGGTGAACTCGGAATACATGCAGGAATCCCAGCAGCGGTATCTTATAACGCCTTTTCCGGTATTAAAATCCTTAATATCGTAGCACTGGCAGGTGGGGCAAACAAAGGTGCAGGTTCCGCAACCCAGGCAGGATTCGGAAAGCGCTGCCCATTCGGGTGCGTTAAAGAACTCTTCGGTCTTGCCGCCGCCGAACTTTTCGGTGGTAACGTTTGCAAGGGGAAGTTTCTTCATTATATTATTAATGTTTTCCTGAAGTGCGGTAACTGCTGTATCGTCGCACTCTTCAAGAATGCCGGAAATAGCGTTTACAAGCTTTTCACCCTTTTCGGTGTTGGGCTTAAGATGGAGATAACCCTCTGTCATCCAAGCGGACACGTCGCCCTCGGGCTTTGCCGCATCAATACCGAAGGTACCGCAGAAGCAGGTTTCGGCAGGGCGGTTACAAGCCAGAGAAATAATAACTCCGTGTTCTCTGCGGTTTTTATAATATGTATCCACAGGCTCGTTAAGGAAAACGTTATCAAGCACTTCAAAGCTCTTAACATCGCAGGGGCGAACACCGAAAACCACAAAATCTTCGGTTTCTTCGCGGATATCGATAAGCTGAACCGTTTTGCCTTCGGTCTTGAACTCCATCAGATTTTCCATCTGGGGGAAGAAAAAGTCTTTGGGGCTTCTTACTGTGTTAAGCTTATTAGAATATTCAACGCCGGTTTCGTAGCGGGTGTAAACGGAATCGCCTTTTTTGTTTTCGGAAGGGATATACAGCGTGCAAACACGGGAGATCTCTTCAAAAAGGGTATTTAAAGATTGTGTAGATATTCTG
>JAGCNA010000252.1 GCA_017646185.1 Clostridia bacterium | reverse complement strand
GAAAACATTGACAACACGCGCCCTTTTGTGCTACCATAAAAACAAGGGAGGGAAAACATATGACAAAGACAAAAAGAAAAACCGCACTTATAATAGTACTTTGCTCGCTGTTGGCGGCGGTGCTGATAATATCGTCTGCCCTTTTCACCTTTTTGAATTGGAACAACTTTATACTTAAAGGCTTTGAAGCTGATTTTGAAAAAGCGGTGCAAGCCGAAGGGTTTGAGATTTTGGAAACCAAGTCCGTTTGCGGTAAGTTAAACGGAAACGGAAACGGCATAAACTATTTTTCCGCCGTGCTTATAAAGGCGGACGAGGACGAGGTAAAGGCGCTTGTCGAAGCGCTGGAAACCGAATTTGAGGGTGCAAAGTATTACCTTCAGGAGGACGGAAAAATAGCCACGATCCACAACGAACACGGCCGTCTTGAATACGAAACTGCCCTTGAAAATGGAAAAACCTATTACACAGTGTACGTATTTGACTCTAAAATAGCGGGAAGTAATCCCCTTGATCCCAAAGGACACTAATATTTACCCCTAAAAATATCACCCCGTAAAAACGGGGTGAATTTTTTATCGGGGTCCCCGAGAAGCCTTAAGGGTTCTTGGGGTGATTATCCAACGATATACGCCGCTATTATTTTTGCGCTGCCGGAAACGGAGGGGATATCTATCCATTCGTGGGTGGTATGGTAATCTCCCCCGAGAGGACCGAGATCATCCACCGTGGGGATTCCCGCTATTGTGGTATACGCCGCATCCGAACCGCCGGTTACGGAATTTTCCTCGAATTCGCCCAAGCCGTATTTACGGCAGGCTGAAAGAATATCGTTAAACAGTTTTACGTTTTTGTCCGTTCTTTCCATAGGGGGACGGGAGGATACCTTGGTGGTTACGGTGGAAGTTCCCTCCACAAACACGGTGTTGCCCACGGCAAAAAGGTTTTCTTCCGCTTCTTTTATATCTTTTTCCGTGCGGATACGGATATCCATTCCCACGGTACAGCTTTGGGGAACGGTGTTCATTACCGTACCGCCCTTTATAATACCGCAGTTATACGTTATACCGCCTACACGGGATTTTTGCTCGATCGCCAATATCTTGTGGGCGGCTTCTTTGACGGCAGACGCACCGCCGAAATAGGTTCCTGCGTGGACGGGGATTCCCGTAATATCATATTTATAGCGCAAAATGCCTTTGCGGGAGGTGGTTATTTTGCCCTCTATTCTGCCTTCCAGATTAAAAAACGCTCTGGCGCCTCTTGCCTCCTCGCACATAAATTCCACCGTGCGCAGGTTGCAGGGAAGAGACTGCACCTCTTCATCGCTTTGCAGAATGATTTTTACGGGAGAAGAGGTGTAACCGCAGTTTTTTAAAGCCTCCATAACCAAAAACGCCACGGCAATACCGCCCTTGCAATCGTACACACCGGGGCCGATAAGTGTATCACCTTCCCGACGAACACCGAAAAGTCCTTCGGGATGCACCGTATCCATGTGGGCGGACATACATACAGGCTCGCCCTCCCCATTGGGATTAAGGGTTGCGCACATTACGTTGCCCGAACCGTTTATTTGCTCCACCTTAACATCATATCCTTGGGCGCAGGCGAAATCGGCACAAAACGCACACACCGCATCCACGCCCGCTTTATCATCGGATTTACTGGAAATATTGCAAATATCTATTAAAAAGGAAATATATTTTTCGTTAAGTCTTTCACATTCTTTAAAAAGTCTGTCCATATCCATAAAAGCCACCGCCAAAATGTGTTTTTTACAGTATATCACAAACAATTAAAAAAGTACACTCTTTTTACGGAGTGTACTTAATTTTTGAGATATGATCACAAAATTTTTGAAAGAAATTCTTTTACTCTGGGGTTTTTGGGGTTTTGGAAGAATTCTTCGGGAGGAGCATCCTCCAGAATATGACCTTCGTCCATAAACAAAACCCTTGTTGCCGCTTCGCGGGCAAACGCCATTTCGTGGGTTACCACTACCATGGTCATATTGTTTTCCGCCAATTCACGCATAACCTCAAGCACTTCTCCCACCATTTCGGGGTCGAGAGCAGAGGTGGGTTCATCAAACAGCATTACGTCGGGGTCCATAGCAAGGGCACGAACGATGGCGATACGCTGTTTCTGACCGCCGGAAAGCTGAGAAGGATACGCGTTTGCTTTATCGGAAAGCCCCACACGCTCAAGCAGACTTTTGGCTTTTTTGTCCGCTTCCTCCTTGGACAGTCTTTTTGTCATAACGGGGGCAAGCGATATATTTTCAAGCACTGTCATATGAGGGAACAGATTAAAGTTCTGGAACACCATTCCCATACGGCGCCGTATGCGGTTTATATCGCACTTTTTATCGGTAATATCTGTGTTATCAAAAATAATATTACCCGAAGTAGGTATCTCCAACAGATTAAGGCAACGAAGCAAGGTGGATTTACCGCTTCCCGAGGGACCGACGATAATTACCTTTTCCCCTTTCTGAATATCGAGAGATACGTTTTTGAGCACCTGAAGGTCGCCGAAATTTTTTGAAAGGTTTTTAACGCTTATCACTCTTACGCAGTCTCCTTTCAAATATATTCAGTAGCTTTGACATTCCCACTACCAACACGAGATATATGAACGCGATAGCGATAAGCGGCCAAAAAGCCGAGAAGGTACGGGATTGGATGATGGAATAGGACTTAGTAAGGTCGATCAACGCAATATATCCGACAATAGACGTTTCCTTAAGTAAGGTTATGAGCTCGTTACCCAATGCGGGAAGAGCGTTTTTGATTGCCTGAGGCATAACTATCTTCCACAATGTCTGTGCAGAAGTAAGTCCCAAGCTTCTGCCGGCTTCTGTCTGACCGAAATCAACGGACAGTATGCCGGAACGGAATATTTCGGATGTGTATGCGCCCGAGTTGAGACCGAAGGCGATAACAGCGGCAAGCATCTTGAAATCGAAGCCCACGAAGACCACGAAGTTGATTATGAGCAGCTGTACCATTACAGGCGTACCGCGTATTACGGTTACGTATATATCCAATACCTTGAACAGGCATTTTACGGGGAAGCTGTGCTTGCGTTTTCCGGAATCACGTTCCTCGATAGCACGAACCAAACCTACCAAAAAACCGATAGGGATTCCCAGAAGAGCAGATAATCCGGTTATCTTTAAGGTAACCCAAAGACCGTCTACAAGCAGCTTCCAACGGTCGCCTTCGATAAAGTTAAAGACGAATCCATCAAATATTTCTTTAAAAAAATCAAACATTTTAATTATTTTTCGTTGATGTACTTATCAATAATAGCCTTGAGAGTGCCGTCTGCCTTGAGTGCGGCGAGAGCTTCGTTAACCTTTGCAACGAGCTCGGTATTACCCTTTGCGAAGCACATTGCGTATTCTTCGTAGGTATACTCTTCGTCGATGATGATAAGATTATCGTACTTTTCGATATACTTCTTTGCAGGCTCGTTATCGATAATAACTGCGTCTACCTTGTTCTGGGAAAGAGCGAGAACAGCTTCGGTACCGGTGGTGTACTGAACAACTTCGCCGATAGAAGAGTCGTCGGAAGCGTAGATATCGCCGGTGGTGCCGGTCTGTACGCCAACCTTCTTGCCTGCAAGGTCTGCAACGCCATTAATGCCGGAATCGGAAGCGGTGATTATAACCTGCTTACCGGTTGCGTAAGTATCGGAAAATTCAACGGACTTAAGTCTTTCCTCGGTAACGGTCATACCTGCAATACCGAGGTCAGCCTTACCGCTGTTAACGGAAGTGATGATAGCGTCAAAATTGATATCCTGAATAACTACTTCAAGGCCAAGATATTCACCAACAGCCTGAGCGATCTCAATATCGATGCCTGCGTATTCGCCGTTATCGTCTACGAATTCGTAGGGTGCAAAAGCGGCGTTGGTAGCAACAACCAGCTTACCGTCTTCTTTTATCTCATCATAAGATCTGTAAGATGCACATCCTGCAAAAGCAAATACCATAACTGCGCAAAGAATGAGTGCCAAAATCTTTTTCATTGTTGTTTCCTCCATAAAAATAAAATTTGTTGTCTATATAGTATACTCTCTTTTTTTTAGAAATCAAGTGGTTTTATACACAAAGTTGGATATTTTTCATCTTTTTGAATATTTTTTCAACAAAAATACATCATTTCCCTATTCTGCGGGCTTGCACACGTCCACCCATTCTATATATCGGGATGCTTTTTCCAGCTCTCCCAAGGTTAATTTTACCGCGCTGGCGG
>JAGCNA010000251.1 GCA_017646185.1 Clostridia bacterium | reverse complement strand
CATAAGGGATTCGAACCCCTGACCTTTTGGTTCGTAGCCAAACACTCTATCCAGCTGAGCTAATGGCGCAAATCAGCGTTTGCTATTATACCTCTTTACGGCAGGAATGTCAAGTGCTTTTTTAATTTATTTTTTATTTTTCTCAAGCTCATCCAAGCGTTTGCGTATATTTTCCAGTTCGTTTGCAATAGGGTCGGGAATATGGATCTGGTCCAGCTCTTCCGAGCACGGTTTTTTATCGGAGCAGATATTTCTTGCGGGAACGCCCACGGCTGTTGAATTGGGGGGAACCTCGTGAAGAACCACCGCGCCTGCGGCGATTTTTGAATTATCCCCAACGGTAAAGGGACCCAGAACCTTTGCCCCTGCGCCCACCATTACGTTATTGCCCAAGGTGGGATGGCGCTTACCTGTATGCTTGCCCGTACCACCCAGAGTTGCGCCCTGATAAATGGTACAGTTATCCCCTACCACCGCGGTTTCGCCGATAACTACTCCGCTGCCGTGGTCGATAAACACGCCCTTACCGATTTTGGCGGCAGGATGAATTTCCACCCCCGTAACGGCGCGGTTAAACTGGCTTACCGCACGGGCGGAAAGCTTTTTTCCCTTTTTATGAAGCTTGTGAGCAACGCGGTGAAGGAGCACGGCGTGAAGTCCCGAATATAAAAGCAGTACCTCCGCATCGCTGGAAGCGGCAGGATCTCGCTCACGGATAAGCCGTATTTCTTCCTTTATGTCCTTATATACGCCCGTTATATCTGTATCGCCAATAAAAATACTCATTTTAGTTCACCTATTTTATTTGAGGTACCGACATTCCCGTAATGAGTGCGGAATCCTGTGTAACGTAGACTGTGTAATAAAGGGGGATGACCGTATAGTCCGTAAGATCGGAACGGAAGGTTCCGTTATTATCCATTATACTGTAACGAACGGAATATAGTTCCACAAAACCATTTTCGTATGGCTGACGGGATTCCAAGGTTACGGAAATATCGTAAAGCTTTTGCATTGTGAATTTTTCCGGAAGTATTGCGTTTTCTTTAAACTCTTCCGAAAAGAAGGCGGGATATACTGAATATTCACCTTTTATAACTCATTCGAAATAATTATAAAACATTTTTCCTGCGGGATTTGAAGTAAGATAGTTTTGTGCGGTTAAATACTCCCCTTCTCCATCGTAGGAAAAGAAAACGTCGTTTGTCTTTTTTGCGTAAACCGCATCTGTAAATATATCTTCATCGTAATCAACGGGGCAAAGGGAAACGGGTACGTTTCCCGTGGGGGCAATAGTATTTACCTTTGGGGTAAATAATTTTGATACGCCGACTATGCCCAAGCAAACGACGACTATGCCCAGTATTACCGCAAGAGATACAATAATAATCTTTTTTTGCTTTTTCATAAAAAATATCCAAAAAGGGGCAAGCGGTTTTACGCAAGCCCCTTACTTTTTTGCAGTAAAATTATTCGCAGAATCTCTTAAGGTTTTCGTAGCCTACGGAAATGCCCTTGATAGGATCTTCCATACCCTCGAACTCGATGTTTATAAATCCATCGTAGCCAACGCCCTTAAGGATGTTGATGCACTGTCTTACGGGGATATCGCCGTGACCGATAATGGAACCGCGGAGATAGTTACCGCCTCTGGAACGGAACCAACCTGCGCCGGGGTTTTCGCCTGCGCCGTTCTTGATATGGAAATCCTTTGCATGAACGTGAACTGCATAAGGAGCCATTATGCCAACGGAATAGGGGCTGTTTGCATCTGCACAAGCAAAGTTACCCATATCTACAAGTGCGCCGAAATTGGGATGGTTAACGGTATTTACAAGCTTTTCTACACGGGTAGGATCCTGAACGAAAAAGCCGTGGTT
>JAGCNA010000250.1 GCA_017646185.1 Clostridia bacterium | reverse complement strand
CCACCGCTTATTTTGAAGAGGTTTGCGGAGTTCCCTATAACGAATGCTACATAACCAACAGAGCGGATAAATCCTCTTTTATATTTGATCAGAATTGTTATATAATCCCCGCCCGTCCCGTAAAGGGAACAAAGCCCATGCTCAGATTATACGCACGTATCTTCAAAGCGGACGTTCCCAACAAGCTTTACGGTGATCTTTGCGCGGGTAACGATGAGGATATTTCCTTTATAACCCTTTCCGCAGAGGAAAAAGCAGAATTCATACGCAAGGTTTCCACCAACTGGATAATCAATTCCGCCCTTGCCCGTGTGCCTGCCCGTCCCATTATCATCGGCAGTGATATTTCTCCTTCTCTCCGCCTTGCGGAAACGGGAGATGACCTTGCTTCCTATTGGGCAGAGGTAAAGAGCAGCGTTCAGTCTCTCCCTGCGTATAATACGGACAATCTTTCACCCGATGGAATTTTTGCAGGCTGTGCCCGCCGTTACGGAGTGTCCTTCTCTTCCGTAAACGGATGTATAGACCGTATATACCGTGAGCTTTCCGCCCTTTCCGTTCTTAACGACCGTGTTGTGAGCGAGGTTAAAAAGCATGAGGGGCTTATCACCTTCCCCGTTAAAGAGGGCAAGCGTATAACCTTTGCCGCTTCCCAGACACTTATGAAGTGTGAGGAGCTGGAAAAAACTCTCCGTGAGCGCCGCATGGAATGGGAAGTATTTATCGGACAGCTTCCCAGAAGAGTGCGCACCTTCGGAGGACTCGCCTCTGTAAGAGAAGAGCGCAAGCGTCTGTTCACCCAGTTTATGACAGAAGCAGACACGTTCATAGACCCCGAAATGTCTCCCCAGCAGATACTGGGCGCATTTACGGATATGGCTGCAAAAAACAACGCACTTATGAAGGAAACCGCGTTAAAGAAGCAACTGCTTGATACTATCGGCGAATACAGCGAATACGGCATAGATTTCTTTGCGGATAACGGCGAGGAAGACACCTTCCTTTGCACCGAGCAGGATATAAACCGCCTTATAATGAAAAAGGTTACCCCCACAATGTTCTGGCTGGCGGTTCATTATTACGAATGTATCTGGGCTTCCGATCCGGAAAACAACCCTTATACCCTTTCTCCCGTAATTATTGCTCCTTACCAAAAGATTGCAGAGCAGTTTGAGGAATTCGATTCCATACCCCTGCTTATTCTTGACCACGCAGACAGCATATCTCCCGAATACGCCTGCGGCTTGTTCGCTCTGGCAAAAACGGCGATACTCATTTGCGACGGAGAGGGAGCATCCCCCAAGCGCACCCTGCCTGCAGGCACGGATATTTTGCTGGCAATACGCTCCGGCGCCGTTGCTTATGCAGATGAATACTGCGCACTTTCCCAAAAAGGACTTTCCGTTTCGGAAAATTCGGTGGCAGATTGCTTCCGTTCTTAAAAAAATAAAAAAACAACATAAAAAACAAACAAAACTTGAAAGGACAATTTCCAATGAAAAGAAGAATTTCCATTATCGCACTTCTTCTCGCAGTGCTTATGGTAGCAAGCGTTTTTGCTGCTTGTCAGGACAACACTCCCGACGAAAGCAAGGGCGGCAACGTTTCCAAGCAGGAAGGCGACGGTCGCTACGTTGCAGACCTTCCCGAATTCTCTTGGGACACCAAATCCGGCACCTACGGCACCTTTGACGTTCTCGTAACCAGCCAAGAGGGCGACTCTACCTATTTCTCCGAAGAGATCGGATACGATCTGTACGAAACTACCGACGAGGTTCTTAACGCTGCAGTTATGGAGCGTAACAACTACGTTGAACAGCTTACCGGCGTTGAGATCGTTGCTCATCCCGTGAAAAACGTTGTAAGCGCTCTTAATGACCAGATCGCAGGCGGTATGAAGGATTACGATATGGCTATGCCCTTTATGCCCGGCGCAGCTAATCTCGCACAGGAAGGCAAGCTTTATGCTCTCAACAGCGAAAAGCTTTCCGCTTATATCGATCTTTCTCAGCCTTGGTGGGATGCAAACGCTACCGCAGGTCT